>JALVVO010000107.1 GCA_027023345.1 Thermaceae bacterium | reverse complement strand
CCTTCACCTCCACGTAGGCCAGGCGGCTATAGGCGTCTACCGCAGCGTAGACCACTTCGTAGCCCGCCCCGGGAGAAGCCCGGCGTCGGTCCCCGGTCACCCGGTGCCCTGGCCTTGCAAACCGGGCAAGCTTCTTGGTGTCCAGGTGCAGGAGGACCCCAGGCGCCTCGACCTCGAAGCGTTTAGGAGGAGGCTTGGGTTCTAGGGCGGAAAGACGGTTCAACCCTTGGGCCTTCTCTCATAGGTGGGTCGCGCGCTTTTGCAGCTGTTCACCGGAGCCTCTTTGGGGGGGAAAGTATGTTAATGTGGATGCATGATTGAATGGAGGCGAGTCCTTTACTTTTTTCTGCGCAAAAAGCCCATTCTGCTATTTTCTTTTGCATTTTCCGCCTTCTCCATACTTATTCTTTCCGGATGCGATACTTTTCACCCTGCACCAGAAAAATATGATGGGACTCTTAGCATTGAGTTGCAGGATTTGCCTCTTGGTTCCGAGGACAGCCTGGCCATCCACATAGTTGGGCCCAAACGCTACGAGCTTTATGTGAACAGACCCGTGATTATAAGAGGTTTACTTCCCGGTGTATACAAAATCTCACTGAATGCAGTCATAGATGATCGAGGATTATTGTACGAACCTTATTCTTTTAGTTATTTGGCAGAAGTTAAATCAGGGGCTGTAACGCACCTGCAAGTTCCTTATCGTAAAAGGGATGGCGTTTACACATTGAAGGCCAAGCCAACTACGCTAGTTGTTCCGGGAAACCTGGTAAGGCGTGTCTCGCAAGATGCCATAAGAATAGATTGTGACCCTGGCAGCGCACTAAATATACCTAACAACCAGGAGAAAAGCACCTTCGTCATTCGGCCATCACTCGATTTTCCTTTCGGAGCTATTTACACAGCATTTGAGCCCGTCCAAGCAGAAAATATTTGCGGAACAGAGATAGTAGTAAAAGAGGGTACCTTGGACGATGCATTTTCCGAGGTTGCCCTCGAGGATATAGACCACGAGCTAACAGCATATGAATTAGCAGCATCCATGGCCGTATATAAAGGTGATGCTTTTGACCTTACGGATTTAATGCTTGCTTATGATGAAGAGGTCACTGCTTTCAGGAATCAGGGACTTTCGCCTTTGAGCGCTCTGCCAATCATACTACCCCATGGCGAACGCGCCGTAACACCACTCGCAAATTTTAAACTTAAGAAAAAGTTCGAAAAATGCTATAGCCCTGGGACTGGGGAAACCTATGGGTTTGCTTCGTGCATATACCTGAAGAACGAAATTGGCCTGAATATAGATCTGTCATACCGCCTTTTCCCCAGACCGTACGTAAAGAATGCTAAAGCCATATTAGAGCTCGAGGGGAATCTGGGTGTTAACGTTCGGTTTAAGCAGGAAACAGAAGATCCAAAATCCCTAGTCTTCCCGCTAGCCACAGTAGCTATCGGCAGCATTTATGTGACACCCTCAATCTACATTCAAGGGATGGGCCTGGACCTTACATTCAACCTAACGGGGAATGAACGGGATGAAACCAAGCTAACGCTATTGGACGCAGGGTACCAATTGAAGGGGGAGACAGGCTTCGAGTACAGCAACGGAGAGACTCACGGGATTGCTATGTTCCATGGGACACCTTATTTCAAAATCCTGGACATTGCTAAGTTTGAAACCGATTCGATCTCCGCTGAAGTGAAACCTGAGTTCGGATTGCTTTTTCTGCTTTACAACCTCATAGGCCCTTACGCTGGCTTTGAGGGAGACATCGACCTTGAACAGGCATGTTCCCGGAATAAACCGTTTAGGAATCTAGGCGTCGAAGCCTCATTCGCTGCGGGCATTAAAAGTGACATCAAAAACCGCATCCAGGGCGGAATATTCTCAGGCAAATTTTGGCTGAAGAAATATTTACTAGATATTGATATCGAACTCACCAAGTTACCACTAAGTTCGTATTCGTATCACCTGCCTCACTTAAAATTTCTCACGGAGGTTCCAATCGAGCAAGGAGTTCCCGTGATTCGTCTGACCAGAGGAAGTACCAGCGTTTTCTTAACCGAGTTAACTTCCGCGGGTGTTTGCTTTGTTGGCGAACCAAGTTTCTCGCTCCTATTCCCCAGTGGATCCAGTCCGCAACTTTTATTCAAATCCCACGCTGTAGATAGCCACACATTTCAATTAAGCTTTCATCCGGTGACACGAGCCCAGGTTGGCACCTATGACGCTCTTCTTCGCCTTACGTCGTCCGACTCTAAGGTTTTCGACGTGCCCATTCGCCTAGTTATCGAATAGCGCCTAGATGTAACCTTCCAACGCGCGGTAGTGTCCTACACCCCCACTGCTTAGGGGTACCTAACATAGCACGAACTTCCTCCTCCGCTTGCCCAAAGCCCTTGAGCTTCCGGTCCTTAAGGCGAGCCTCCTACCGCTCGACCACGAAGTAGATCACCTTCAACACCGAGTCTGCCGTGGGGAAGGTGTGGTCCCTGATCTTGGTGGACCGCTTGATCTCCTTGATCAACCGCTCCAGCAGGTTGGTGCTCCGGATCACCGGGTGCGAGGGCTCGGGGTAGTCGAAGTGGCGAAGGATCGCGGTAGAGTGCTCAAGCCAGCCCGCCACCACCTGGGGGTACCGGTCCCCCCAGCGTTCTTGGAAACGCTCGAGCGCCGCCAGCGCCTCCGATCGGCTGGAAAGGCGCAAGAGGGTCTTGAGCTCACGCCCGATGGCCCGCTCACCCCCCTTCCTCACCCGCCGGGCCGTGGAGCGCAGCTTGTGCACAGTGCAGAGCTGCCAGTGAGCCCGGGGGTACACCTTCTTGATCGCGGTTTCGATCCTACTTGAAGACGTTGTCGCCGGTCCGGGTCAGGGTGGTAGACCTTCTTGATCGCGGTTTCGATCCCCGGCAGTTCGTCGGTGATGAAAAGCAGCACTTCTTCTATCCCCGCCCTTGAGCTCAAGGAGCAGGTCGCCCCAGCTCGTGCTGGACTCCGTGGGCAAGAGCCAAGTCACGGGCGAAGCCCGTACATTTTTAGCCCAGGACCTCCCGGTAGCCCTCCTCCGTGATGCCCAGGGCTAGCTAGGTAGGCCGCCCCCGTCGCCACCCCTTCCCCTTCGCGAAACACCTTGACGAAGAGCGCGTCCAGGTAGACGAAGGCGTAGCGCCGCTTGAGAGGGCGCTTCCTGAAGGCCTCCAGCCTGGGCAGCACCCCCTCCGCGATGCGGCTGATGGTGCTGGCCGCTTTTGGTTTCCCCCAGCAGGTGCCCGAGAACCTCGCCTACCTTTCGCGTGGAGATGCCGGCGGCGTACATGGCCAGGGCGAAAGCCTCCAGATCCTCGGTGCGGCGCTGGTAGGGAGCAAACAGGGTGGTGCGAAAGCGGCCCTCCCGATCCCGGGGCACCGAAAGGCGGAGTCGGCCGTGCTTGGTTACCAAGTCGCGCCGGTAGTGGCCATTCTTCCTGCCCCCTGCTCAGCCAGAAAGGCCTCGCGCTCCCCTTCCATCACCGCTTCCAGCGTCCGCTTGACGACTTCCCTAATCACCTCAGCCAGCCTTGACCTGCTCTAAAATCGTGCATGGGGTACCTCCCTGTCATTTCCACAGGTACCCCCTTCTTTTGCTTTAGTGGGGCCATACAAGATCTGAGACGCTACCGGCCGGGCTGTAAAATCAAATAGCAAACGAACGAACTTCAGTTACAATATTCCGCATGAACTATTCTCCGAATCGCTCATCTCAAGGCACGTATAGGTCAAAAATAACCCTTGTTATTATTGGAGTCATCCTTCTCTTGCTTGGGGGATGTGGTCAAAAAAAGTCTGGCGGGGATAGTCCACTTCCCAACGTCAAAGTCTACCTAGAGCAAACAGACACTGTCGTTATGCAGGGTGGCAGAAAGACCATCGGTTTAAAAATTGAAGCTCCGCCTAGGTTGGCTGGTGATATTGAACTATTCCTGCGCGGCAAAAACGGGGCAACACCTTCTTCGGGAATCTCCATCACCCCGACTAGGATCGAAAGCGCTAACTTTCCTTATCATGGCAAAATAACCATTTCGGTTTCAGAAAAGACGCCTCCGGGAGTTTACGACTTGTTGCTTGGCGTCTCGCTTAAGGAAGGCGAATACCTTCTTTCAATAAGGATAGAGGTTCGCCCTCCGGGAATCACGGTAACACCCGAACGCAATATTATTGCAATATTCTCGGGGGAATCTACAAAGATAGGGGTCACAATAGACGCCGACGGGGATTTGAGTGGCGTTGTAAATCTTGAGCTTCTCGTAGGGGAGAACCCAGTTAGCGAGCTCACTTTAGAGCCCAATTCTTTTGATGTCGACCGTCTTCCTTTCCACGCAACTGTTGCCATTCGTGCCGCAAGTTCGGTACAACCTGGCAAGCATGGCCTTGAAATTCGCGCAACGTTACACGATGACGATTTCAACAACGCGCTTTCTGGAGCTGCCCCGCTCACGGTGAACGTCGTCAACCTCGATGGTGGGCAATGGCGAGCACCCTCGGTCCCGGCGAACAAGGTCCGCTCTTGTAATGGTATGTTTGTGGCCGTTGGATATTATGGCGCGCTGCTTCTATCTCCCGATGGGGAAAATTGGTCATCCCACTTAATACCGGGCGGTGGAGAGCTCATTGATGTGTCCTGTAGCCAGGACACAATTGTAGCAGTAAATGATAGGGGAAGGGTCTTTACCGCGTCTCTACAAGACCTCTCTTCATGGGAGAAAAACCAATTGGCCGGCATTAAAGGAGTTGTTTATGGGGACGGTGTGTTTATTACTTACTCTGGTTCTACTTGGTATACGTCCGAGGATGGGCGTGAGTGGCAGGAACATGCTATGCCTTCGAGGCGATATCTGTCTAGAGTGATTTACGCCGGCGGTGGACGTTTTATGGCGAGTGGGTCTGATGTCGAAGCGAATCGTGGGGCCATTTTTGTTTCTTCCGATCGTGGAATTTCTTGGGATGAGCGCCTTGTATCGGAACGCATTTATTTGGGTAGCATAGCTAAAGGCCCAGGATTCTACATTTCTTTGGGCAATGGCAACCGCTATGCCCTCTCCGACAATGGTATAGATTGGTATGTCCGCGAGTTCATGGACGGGGCGATATCTAGAAGCTGCCAAATGGCTACGGCGGGCTTCGACCTCGTTATTGCATGTGGGGACCTTTACTTTTCTGGTGATGGCAGATCATGGAGAAGGTATTCTCTCCCGACAAAGATCTCGCTTATTGAGAACAACCAAGGGGTACTTCTCGCTGCGCCAAAGGCAGGAACGATCTATCTTTCCACCGATGATGGATCCAGTTGGAGAGCCAGTGGATATCGATTCGCCTCTGCAGCCCCCCTAGATACTTCTGACACTGGACAAATGCCAGACCTCATGGCCATTAGTCATGGCGAAGGAGTCTTTGTGGCGGTTGGCAGAGCTGGTACCATCGCCACTAGTTCCGACGGTCAAACCTGGCACAGCCAGAAAGTCACAGATACACCTGATGCCCCGGGAAATTGGATGGACGTTGTATATTCCTCGGCCGACAAACGTTTTGTTGCTGTCGGCTCGCGCGGGTCGGTGGCTGTATCGCTGGACGGCTACCTGTGGGATACCACATTTGTAGGGAGCGAAGATACGCTTCTCTCTGTTGCTGCCGGTAACGACTATTACGTGGCTGTCGGCGGCACGACCATTGCTGTTTCTGTAGATGGAATAGCTTGGCAGACACGAAAGCTAAGCGCAAGTGCATTCAGCAGCGTTACCTTCGGCAAGGGAACTTTCGTGGCCATAAGCTCAAATGCCAATAAAGCCACGGTCTACACCTCATCGAATGGTAGCGACTGGACCCCCACCGAGCTGGATGGGCCAGCTCGAAACGTCTGTTTTGACGGCAGTCGCTTTGTTGCTTTGGGTAAGGGGTATGTTTACTTTTCTCCGGATGCGCTTCACTGGAGCGCAGGGGTTAAGACGGTCACATCCGGTGCTGACCAGCGCGTGATCTCCTACATGGAACATGTGTACTGCGAAGATGGCCTTATTATCGCAGCAAGCCCAGATACTCAACTAGAAGTTCTCGCTTCAACTGATGGAATCCGCTGGAGAAGCCTAATTTCTGATTATTACGGAATGTATGGGGTGACACAACACGATGGAAAAATATACATCACTGGTCAGTTATCTACGATTTTAAAACATGTGAGCAACCCCTAGATGGGACTTTCCAGCAAGTTGTTTACAGGTGCCCCATACCCTAGCGCCTGCGGAAGTCTGGCTTTAGCACGAGAGGGGGGACTCCACTGAATAGCCTACCGCTTGTTCTCGTTCTTCAGGGTTTTGACTTAGGCGTCGGGCCTTTGCCCTCTGGTCACGCCGAAGGCGTACATTCTTGGGCTGCCTCCCCGCCCTTGAGGAACTGCTTGCGCCAAACGAGCAGGGTGTTGTAGCTGACCCCGTGCTTCCTTGATGCCTCGCTGATCGAGAGCTCCCTGCGAAGGATGCTAAGCGCGATGACAACCTTCTCCAAAACATGCTTGCTGCAAAGCAATAGTGCTCCAGCTCCTTGCGGCCATTTTGCTCATACTCTGCTCTGCCCCCTCTTACCTCGCAGGTGGTACCGCTTGGAGCGAAGCACTACAGTGAACAACGTGTTGGATGGTTACCCCTAGTCGAGGAAGGCGGCGATCCGGCGGGCGGCCTCCTCGAGCACCTCGGGGGGCTGCACCAGGGCGAAGCGGACGTACCCCCGGCCCCCGGGCCCGAAGCCCTGGCCCGGGGCGAGGGCGACCCCCGCTTCCTCGGCGAGGCGCAGGGCGAACCGAACGTCGTCCATCCCCTTGGGGAGCGGCATCCAGAGGTAGAGGCTCGCCTTGGGGGCGGGGAGGACGACACCGTGGCGGCGGAGGGCGGCGAGCAGGGCGTCGCGGCGCTTCTTGAAGACCTGCACGTCGCGCCGGATCCGCTCCAGGGGCAGCTCGAGCGCCCGGATCCCCATCCGGAGGATGCCGGCGTACTGGTTGAAGTCGATCGGGGCCTTAACCCGCTCGAGCGCGGCGATCGCCTCGGCGTTGCCCAGGGCGAACCCGAGCCGCACCCCGCCCAGGTGGTAGGACTTGGAGAAGGAAAAGAGCTCGACCGCCCGCGCCCGGGCCCCCTCGACCGCGAGCAGGGGCAGCGCCTCGCCCTCGAAGAGGAAGTCCACGTAGGGGTTGTCGTGGATGACGAGGAGGTCGTGCTCCTCGGCGAAGGCTAGGGCCCGCTCGAAGTAGGCGCGGTCGGCGACGGCGGCGGTGGGGTTGTTGGGGAAGTTCAAAAGCAGGGCCTTCGCCCGCCTTAGGACCTCGGGGGGCGCCTCGAGCACCGGCCGGTAGTCGGCGTCGAGGGGCAGGGGGTAGGGCTCGGCCCCGGCCACCGCCGCCGCCCCCCAGTAGCTGGGGTAGGCGACCTCGGGGAGGAGCAGCACGTCGCCAGGGTCGAGGACGGCGAGGAGCAGGTGGCCGAGCCCCTCCTGGGTGCCGATCAGGGTGAGGGCCTCGCGGTCGGGGTCGAAGCGCACCCCGAAGCGGCGGAGGAACCAGTCGGTCGCCGCCTCCAAAAAGGGCCGGGTGCAGCTTCTCAGGCAGTAGCCGTAGGTCGTGGGGTCGAGGGCGGCCTCGGCCAGGGCCTCCATGACCTCCCGCGGGGGCGGAAGGTCGGAGGAGCCGATCGAGAGGTCAATGAGATCGCCGCCGGACTTCCGGCGGCGGGCCTTGGCCTGGTCCATGAGCAAGAAGACCGACTCGGGAACGGACCGGGCGCGACGCGAGGCGAAACTAGGCATGCTCCTTTCCACCTCCAAAGGACTTCCCCGTGATCGTCTCCAGCGCGTGGGGGATGACCGGCAGGAGGGCGGCGAGCGACTCCGCCGCCCCCTTGGGGCTTCCCGGCAAGTTGACGATGAGGCTTTTTGCCCGCACCCCGGCGACGCCCCGGGAGAGCGCCGCCATCGGGGTCTTCTTGAGCCCCTCGAGCCGCATCAGCTCGGCCAGGCCGGGGGCCTCCTTGTCGAGGACCTCGCGGGTGGCCTCGGGGGTGTGGTCGCGGGGGGCGAGGCCGGTGCCGCCGTTGGTGAGGATGAGCTCGAGCCCGAGCTGATCCGCCCAGAGCCGGAGCACCCGGCGGATCTGGGCGGGCTCGTCGGGCACCACCTCGTAGGCGGCGACTTCGAAAGGGCCCTCCTTCAAGACCTCGCGGATCGCCTCCTGGGTGGTGTCCACCCGCTTCCCCTGGGCGCTGCGGTCGGAAACCGTGAGGATGCCTACCCGTATCATCCGCGTCCCTCCAGACAGCCCTCGAGCAGCCGCTCGAGCCGAAAGAGCCGCTCCTCCAGCCGGCGCACCGCCCGGACCAGGGCGGCGAGGTCCCCGCCCTCGGCGACGGGGGCGGCGTCGCTCTCCTCCTCGACCCAGCGGAACCCGTCCCAGCGGTAGCGCACGCGCACGCCGTGCTCGCGGAAGTGCACCCAGAGGCTCTGGTCGTCGGCGCGGTAGCGGAGCTCGACCCCGGGCGGGGCGTCCACGCCGGCCTCGAGGTCCCAGGGCACCAGCCCCGGGCGGCTCTCGTCGCCGTCCAAGAAGTTCCGAAAGGCTTCCATCGCGGCCTCGAGCCCGGCTTCAGGCATGCCCTTATTTAAACAGACCCCCGGCAAGGCCGGGGGTCTTTTCGGGGCGCGGAGCGCGGGCTAGGGCGTCGTCTCCTTCTGCTCCTTTTCCGGGGCCGCCTCCCCGCCCTCCGGGGCCTCGGTCTTGGGCGCGAGGGCGTCGAGCACCTCCTGGAGGCGGTTTTCAATCTTGGCCTGCTTCTTGAGCTCCTCGATCCAGGCCCGGGCGGCCTCAGCCCGCTTCTCGGCAAGGGCAAGCTTTTCCGCCTCGGCCCGGACCTCCTCGAAGGGCCGGACCACCTCGGGGGTCACCGCGCGGACGATCACCACCTCGTAGTCCTTCTCGCCCACCTTGATCACGTCGGAGACCTTGCCCGCGGGGGCGTCGGCCTTGGGGGCGTCGCCGAAGACCACCGGCAGGAGGACCGGCGGCAGCTGGTCGGCGGTGGCCTGTTCGAGCTCGGCGACCTGGCCGCCGAGCTTTTCGGCGAGCGCTTTGGGGTCCTCGCCCTTCAGGACTCCCTCCCGGTACTCCTTGGCCTTGGCCTCGTCCTCGAACCGCGCGAGCACGAGGGAAGCGGTAGCGGGCTTGGTGAACTGGGCCTTGTTCTTCTCGTAGTAGGCCCGGACCTCCTCCTCGGTGACGGTGAGGTCCTTGGTCTTCCAAAGCTGCACGTCGGAGGCGACGCGGGCCTTGGGGCCGATGAAGGGTAGGCCGGTCTTCTTCGCCTCCTGGTAGAGGAGCTCGTTGGTCACGAGCTGGTCCAGGGTGGTGGGGTAGAAGAACTGCACCACCAGCTCGCCGAGCCCCTGCTGGATGAGCTGGGGAACCTGGGGGTTGGCGAAGACCACCTTGGAGACGTCCTCGAGCTTGATCTCGGCGTCGTTGACCCGGGCCACCACCGGATTCTCGTACCGGTAGGGGAAGTCCTCGACGAACTTGACCTGGGCCTTCTTGCGCACCTCGAGGACGTAGTCCTCCAGCGCCCCCTGCTGCTTGACCGCGAGGGCGTCCTTTTTCACCCGGTCCTTCACCTGCTCGTACGTGACCTCGCCGCCGGGGAGGAACTTCACCACCTGGACGATGTAGTAGCGCCCTCCGGCCTCGACCACCGGGGTGATGCCCCCCGCTTTGAGGCGGAAGACCTCGGCGGCCACGGGCTCTGGGAAGACGAGCCGGGTGACCGGCCCGGGCTCGGTGGAACCGGGCTCGGCGCCGAGGGCGCCGCCCTGGTCGGCGCCGACCTTGGAGTACTTCTTGGCGAGCTCGACGAAGTCGGCCCCGCCCTCGAGCTCCTTGCGGATTTTTTCCGCGAGCGCCTTGTCGTCCACCACGATCTGCCGGGCGAGGACCTTGTCCTCGGGGGCGTAGTTGGCCTTGTGGAGTTCGAAGAAAAAGCGCGCCTCCTCCTCGGTGAGCTTGACCCTCTTCTTGATCTCCTCGAAGCGCTTCTGGATCTGGAGCGCGCGCCGAATCTGCCTCCTTAGGAGGCTGTCGGTGTAGCCGATCTGCTGAAGGAAGCGGTCGTAGGCCTTTTTATCGGTGAGGCCGAACTGCTTGCGGATCTTGGCGACCTCGTCCCGCACCTCCTTGGCACTCACCTTGACGCGGCTCGCGTCCTGGGCGAGGGCCTCGTTCAGGATCACCTGCTCGACAAAGTGGGTCTCGATCAGGGGGCGGAGCGCGCCCTCGGGGGCAAGGCCAAAAAGCGGGTCGGACTGCTGGAGCCGGGCGAGATCGAGCTCGTAGATGGGCTTGCCGTTGACCCAGAGGAGGGCCCGGCCCTGCGACTGCTGCTGGCCCTTCGGGGTGAAGAGCAGGATGGTGCCGAGCGCGAAGCTCACGGCAAGGATGCCAAAGATGATGGTGATGGCGCGACGATTTACCTTCACTTGACGACCTCCCTAGCGACTTGGTACATTAGCCGTTGCTGAGTGCGCCCGTAGCTCAGCTGGATAGAGCGTCGGCCTCCGGAGCCGAAGGTCAGAGGTTCGAGTCCTCTCGGGCGCGCCACTTTTTCTTTTATAGCCGGCGTGTTTGAGCCCTGGGTGAACGCGGACATCCCTCGGAAGTCTAGCATTCCCCCGTGCAAGAATGAAGGCGATGATCAAGCGCATTCTCCTCGCCACCGACGGATCGGCCCCGGCCAAGAGCGCGGAGGCCCTGGCCTTCTTCCTCGCCCGGCGGCTCGGGGCCGAGCTCGTCGCCCTTTTCGTCAAGGACGTCCGGCTCGTGCGCTTCCCCGAGCTCCTCGACTTCGGGGCCATCAGCGTGCCGGTCCCCACCTACCACGAGGCCATCGACGCGGCCCTCGAGGCCCGGGGCAAGGCGGTGCTCGAGCGGCTCGCGCGGGAAGCCGGGGACGTCCGCTTCGAGGGGATCCTCCGCACCGGCGTGCCCTACGAGGTCATCGCCAGGGAGGCCCGCACCTTCGACCTGGTGGCGATCGGCCGCGCTGGGGACCAGGAGGGGCACGAGGCCACCGGCCTGGGCAGCACCGCCGAGCGGGTGGCCCGGACGAGCCCGGTGCCGGTCTTAGTGGCGGCGCTCGACTTCGTCGAGCCGAAGCGGCTGGTGGTGGGGTACGACGGCTCCGACTCCGCCGCCCGGGCGCTCCACTTCGCCGCCGACCTGCTCGAGGGGCTTCCGCTCGAGGCCCTGGTGGCCAGCGTGGACGAGGACCTCGAGCGGGCGGCGGCGCTCGCCGCCGAGGGGGTCGAGTACCTGAAGGCCCACGGCGCCGTGGCCCACCCCAAGGCCCTAGCCGGCGACCCCGCGCGGGAGCTTGTCGCGTTCGCCGAGCCCAGCGACCTGCTCGCCATGGGCGCCTTCGGCCGCGGCCGGGTCTTCGAGCTCCTGCTCGGCTCCACCACCGAGTACGTGCTCCGCCGGGCCGCCTGCCCGGTCGCGCTGGTGCGCTGATGTTCTACTACGAGTACCTCTTCGTCCGGACCTCGCTTCTCTGGCTCCTCGTCGCCGGGGTGCTCGGGGTGCTCTTCTACCTCGACCCCGGGCTCATGGGGGCGTGGCGGAGCGTGCACGTCCACGCCGGGGTGGTCGGGTTTTTCATGAACATGGTCTTCGGGGTCGCCTACTGGATGATGCCCCGCCCCGGCCAGATCAAGCAGCCGGGGCTGGAGGCGCTGACTTTTTGGACCCTGAACCTGGGGCTTTTGCTCAGGGGTGTGCTCGAGCCCCTCGCCGCCGCCCGGGGCTACGGCTTCCCCCTTTCCGCGGGGCTACTTCTTTCCGCCTTGCTGCAGCTCTTGGCCATGGCCGTCTTCGTCTACGCCATGAGCCGGCGGGTGGTCACCAACGAGATGCTCTGGCGGATGCGTAAGCTCCGCGAGGAGCAGAAAAAGCGCTAGAGCCCGAGCCCGTAGCCAAGCGCCGCCAGGAGCACCGTCGCCCAGCCCCAGAACATCTGTCCCCAGCCCACCTTCTTGGCCGGGATCGGCGGGCGCTTGAGCATGACCAAGGCGTAGACCGAAAGCGCCCAGATCGCCGCCGCCCCGAGCCAGGGGATGAGGCCCGAAAGGGCGAGCGCCAGCGCGAGCAGGCTGCCCAGGAGGGCGGTGGCGGCCATCGAGACCAGGCTCACGGGGAGGCCCCGGGCGCGCCGCACCGCCGCCCGGGCGTAGCGGATCGAGACCAGCGAGCGGAGCGCGAGCAAAAGCCAGCTCCCCGTGGCCCACTCCGGGCTCCCGCCCCCGGCCAGGACCGCCGCCGGGGCCAGCGTCGCCGCCCCCAGCGCCCCGGCCATCTCGCCCCAGAAGGTCCGCCCGCGGCCGGCGGCGTCGAGGCCGACCTTCAAAAACGCCATCGGGAGCCCCAACACGAGCGGGAGGAGGAAGGGCTTTTTTGCGGTCGCCAACGCGAGGGCGAGCCCTAGCGCCGCGAGGCCAGCGTAGAAAAGCCCCACGCGCGCGGCCAGAAGCGTTCTTGGGTAGCGGTGGCCCCG
>JALVVO010000106.1 GCA_027023345.1 Thermaceae bacterium | reverse complement strand
CCCTCGAAGAGGAGCGCCGGGGGGCCCCGGCGCTCCTCTTCGAGGGGCCTCTGCCGTTCGGCGAGGCCCAGGACCCGCGCCGCGAGCCGGCGCGGGGTGGCGAAGGTCTCGATCCCCTCGAAGGCGATCCGGGCCTCGATCAGGCGGTCGGCGAGGCTTTTTCGAAGGGCCGCCTCGCCCTCGGCGACGTACCAGGCCGGAAGTTCCTCGGTGCCGATCTCAAGCAAGAGCTTCACGGCGCTCCTCCTCGAACTTCTCGAGGTAGGCCCGGGCGGCCCGCTCGGCGAGCCGGCGGACCCGCTGCACGTAGGCCTGGCGCTCGGCGTGGGAGAGGGCCCCGCGGGCGTCGAGCAGGTTGAAGACGTGGGAGGCCTTCATCACGAACTCGTACCCGGGGTAGACGAGGGCTTCGGCGAGGAGCCTCTTCGCCTCCTCCTCGAAGTCGTCGAACCAGCGCCTAAGCTTTTGCACGTCGGCCGCCTCGAAGTTGTAGCGGCAGTGCTCGACCTCGAAGTCGCGCCTGAGGTCGCCGATCGTCACCCCTGGGGCGTACTCGACGTCGAAGGCGTGGTCCTTTTTCTGCAGGTACATGGCGATGCGCTCAAGGCCGTAGGTGATCTCGACGCTGATGGGATCGAGGTCCACCCCGCCCACCTGCTGGAAGTAGGTGAACTGGGTGATCTCCATGCCGTCGAGCCAGACCTCCCAGCCGAGCCCCCAGGCGCCGAGCGTGGGCGACTCCCAGTTGTCCTCGACGAAGCGGATGTCGTGCTCCTCGGGGTGGATGCCGAGCGCCTTGAGGCTCTCCAGGTAGACCTCCTGGACGTCGGGCGGGGAGGGCTTCAGGATCACCTGGTACTGCCAGTAGTACTGGAACCGGTAGGGGTTTTCCCCGTAGCGTCCGTCCTGCGGGCGCCGCGACGGGGCCACGTAGGCCACCTTCCAGGGGCGCTTCCCGAGCGCGCCGAAGAAGGTAGCGGGGTAAAAGGTGCCCGCCCCCACCTCGATGTCGTAGGGCTCGGTGAGAACGCAGCCCTGTTTGTCCCAAAATGCGTGCAGCGCGAGGACCAGGTTTTGAAAGCGCATGCCTCCCCCTCGTTTGGTGAGCGGGGGTAGAGTCGCCCCCCGGAAAAGCGCCGATACTATATCATGGGCCTAAGGCGAGGACGGTCCGGATTCATGGTGCGAAAGGGGTTTTTGCGTTGAACAGGTACGACGACCGCGCGAGGCTGGTCTTCCACTACGCGAGGGAGGAGGGGAGCCGGCTCGGCCACTCGATGATCGGTCCCGAGCACCTGCTCCTCGGCCTGATGCGCGAGGGCGGAACCGCGGCCAAGATCCTCGCGGAGTACGGCGCCAACCTCGAGGTCATGCGACGGATGGTGGAGGAGCTGGTGGGGCGGGGCGAGGGCAGCCGCGCCGGCGAGCCTCCGGCGATCACCCCCCGGGCTCGGCGGGTGATGGAGCTCGCCGCGGCCGAGGCCCGCAACATGGGCAGCCCGGTGATCGGGACCGAGCACATCCTGCTCGGGATCATCCGCGAGGGCGACGGGGTCGCCTACCGCATCCTCACCCACTTCGCCAAGGACGTGGACGCGATCCGCTGGCGGGTGCTGGCGAACGCCGAGGCGGGCGGGCAGGCCAAGGAGAAGACCCAGCAAACCCCTTTCCTGGACGAGTACGGGCGCGACCTGACCAAGGAGGCCCGCGAGGGCCGGCTGGACCCGGTGATCGGCCGCACCGAGGAGATCAACCGGGTGATCCAGATCCTCGCCCGAAGGACGAAGAATAACCCCGTTTTGGTGGGCGATCCTGGCGTGGGCAAGACAGCGATCGTCGAGGGGCTCGCCCAGGCGATCGTCGAGGGCCGGGTGCCCCCGGTGCTCCGGGGCGCCCGGGTGGTGCAGATCGACCTCGCCGGGGTGGTGGCCGGGACCAAGTACCGCGGCGAGTTCGAGGAGCGGCTCCGCCAGATTATCGAGGAGCTCAAGACCGCGAAGGTCATCGCCTTCATCGACGAGCTCCACACCCTGATCGGCGCCGGCGGGGCGGAGGGGACGCTGGACGCGGCCAACATCTTGAAGCCCCCGCTCTCTCGCGGCGAGATCCAGGTGATCGGCGCCACCACCACCGGGGAGTACCACCGCTACATCGAGAAGGACGCCGCGCTCGAGCGCCGCTTCCAGCCGGTGATCGTGCTCGAGCCGAGCCCCGAGGAGACCCTCGAGATCCTAAAAGGGCTCCGCCCCCGCTACGAGGCCCACCACGGGGTGGCGATCCCCGACGAGGTCCTCGACCTCTCGGTCAAGGTGGGGATCCGCAGCCTGCCCGGGCGCAACTTCCCGGATAAAGCGATTGACCTGATCGACGAGGCCGCGAGCCGCGTCCGTTTGAACGCCTCCCTGGGCCTTCCGGTGGCCGAGGACGAGGACGGCACCCCGGTGGTCACCCGGGAGGACATCGAGAGCGTGGTGGACTCCTGGGGCGGGATCTACGTGGACGACCGCGACGACGAGAAGCTTTTGAGCCTCGAGGAGGAGCTGGGAAGGCGCGTGGTCGGCCAGGAGGAGGCAGTTCGGGCGCTCGCGAGCGCGCTCCGTCGTTCGCGGGTTGGTCTCGGCGGGCGCACCCGGGTGGCCGCCTCCTTCCTCTTCGTCGGGCCCTCGGGGGTGGGGAAGACCCAGCTCGCGAAGGCGCTGGCCGAGGTGCTCTTTGGCTCCGAGCGGGCGCTCGTGCGCTTCGACATGAGCGAGTTCGCCGAGCCCCACTCGATCTCCAAGCTGATCGGGGCGCCCCCCGGCTACGTCGGCTACGAGCAGGGCGGGCGGCTCACCGAGGCGATCCGTCGCCAGCCCTTTAGCGTGGTGCTCCTCGACGAGATCGAAAAGGCCCACCCGGACATCTACAACACCTTCCTCCAGGTCCTCGACGAGGGCCGGCTCACCGACGGCCTGGGCCGCACCGTGGACTTCCGCCGGGTGATCCTGATCATGACCTCGAACACCGGCTTCAACGTCGGACCCGGGATCGGCTTCACCGGCACCGAGGTGGACACCGACTCGCCCCTGAAGGCCCTCTTTACCCCGGAGTTCCTCGACCGGCTCGACGAGGTGATCCGCTTCCGGCCGCTCACCGAGGCGGAGCTCGTCCAGATCGCCGGCATGATGCTCAGGGAGATCGAGGAGGAGATGGCCGGGCGCGAGGTCTTCGTGCGCTTTGCCCCCGAGGTCGCCGAGTGGGTGGTGGCCCACGCTGAGAAGACCGGCTCCGCCCGGCAGCTCAGGAGCGTGATCCGCGAGCGGGTGGAGGATCCCCTCTCGCTCGAGGTGCTCAAGAACCCCTCGGCCCGCATCTTCGTCCGGGTCGAGGACGGGGAGCTTCGCTTCGAAGAGGAGCTTAGCCTCGTCTAGTGGCGCGCCCGGCCCGCTTCGTCTGCGTCGAGTGCGGCTACCGCACGGCGAAGCCGCTAGGACGTTGCCCCTCCTGCGGGGCCTGGGGAAGCTTCAAGGAGGAGGTTCCAGAGCAAGCAAAAACCGCTTCCCGGGCGGCGCCGGCCGAGGTGGTCCCCCTTAAGGCGGTCTCCGAGAGCGCCGAGGAGCGCGTTCCCACCGGCTTTGCCGAGGCCGACCGGGTGCTCGGCGGCGGCTTCGTGGCCGGCGAGGTGGTGCTCCTCGGCGGCGAGCCTGGGGTGGGGAAGAGCACGCTCCTCTTGGAGATCGCCGACCGGTTGCTCGCCCGCGGGGAACGGGTCTTCTACGTCGCCGGCGAGGAGTCGCCGGGACAGATCAAGCAGCGGGCCCGGCGGCTCGGGGTGCGCGAGGAGCTCTTGCTCGTGCGCGAGACCGAGCTCGAGCCCCTCGTCGCCCTCCTCGAGGCCGAGCGGCCGCGTGCGATCTTCGTGGACTCGATCCAGACCATTGCCGCCGAGGGAACCCCCGGCTCCCTGGTGGCGGTCCGGAACGCGACCCAGGCCCTCACCCGGCTGGCCAAGGCCACCGGCAGCGTGGTGGTGCTCGTCGGCCACGTGACCAAGGAGGGCACGGTGGCCGGGCCCAAGACGATCGAGCACGTGGTGGACGCGACCCTCTACCTCGAGACCGCCGGGCTCTTTCGCGTGCTCAGGAGCCAGAAGAACCGCTTCGGTCCGGTGGGCGAGGTCGGGGTCTTCCGCATGGAGGATCGGGGCCTATTCGAGGTTCCCAATCCCTCCGAGGCCTTCCTCGCCGAGCGTCCTGTGGGGGTGCCGGGGAGCGTGGTGGGGATCGCGCTCGCCGGCGAGCGGCCGATGTTGCTCGAGGTCCAGGCCCTGGCCGCGCGCTCGCCCTACGCCGCCCCCAAGCGGGTGGTCCAGGGGCTCGACCCCCGGCGGGTGGACGTGGCGCTCGCGGTGGTGGAGCGGAGGCTCGGGCTCCGGCTCGGCCAGCTCGACGTCTACGTCAATCTCGCCGGGGGGATGCGGGTCGCCGACCCGGGGCTCGACCTCGCGGTGGTGCTCGCGGTGTACTCCGCGGTGGTGCAGCGGCCGATCCCTGAGGACCTCGCGGTGGTGGGCGAGGTCGGGCTCGCGGGCGAGGTCCGGAGCGTGCCGGCCCTCGAGCGCCGCCTCGCCGAGGCCGAGCGGGCCGGCTTTTCCCGGGTGCTCGCCCCGGGCGCGGTGCGGAGCGTCGAGGAGGCCGTGGAAACGGCGCGGGTTTCCCGGTAGGCTTTTACCATGCGGAAGGCGGTTCAGGCGGCGACCCTGGCCGTGTTTGGTTTTCTCGGGTACCGCCTGGGCCTGTGGCTCTCCGCCGAGTACGAGGTCTCCTCGCTCAATACCCTCTACCTCACCCTGGTGGGCCTGCTCACCGCGATCTTGGTGGGGCCCCGGCTCGCCTTCCTCGCCGAGCGGGCGCAGCGGGCCTGGCGACGGATCCCCCCCGAGGTGCCGCTGGCGGTCGCCACCGGGAGCTTGATCGCCCTGATCGCCGCGGTCTTGCTCACCACCCTGCTCTCCCAGGTGCCGGGCTTTGGCTGGTACCACTCGCTCTTGCTCGCCCTGGTCTTGATCACCGTCTTCTCCGCGGTGGCGCTGGCGAACCGGCACCTCTTCCGTCGGGCGGTGGCCGAGACCGGGCCCCAGGGGGGCAAGCTGCTCGACACCTCGGTGTTGATCGACGGGCGGGTGGCCGACGTCTTGGAACTCGGGTTTTTGGAGGGGCCGGTCTTCGTCCCCGACTTCGTGCTCAAGGAACTGCAAGGCCTCGCCGACAGCAACGATCCGCTCGCCCGGGCCAAGGGGCGGCGGGGGCTCGAGACCCTGGCCCGGCTCGGCGAGCTCGGGGTGCGGGTCCTCGATACCGGCCTCGCCGGCGAGGTGGACGACGCGCTCTTGAAGCTCGCCCGCGCCCGGGGGATGGCGATCGTCTCCAACGACTCGGCGCTCCTCGCCCTGGCCAAGGTCTACGGGGTGCCCGGGCTCTCGATCCACGCGCTCGCCCACGCCCTCAAAGCGCCCTACCAGCCGGGGCAGGCAATCCGGGTCAAGATCCAAAAGCCAGGGAAGGAACCGGGCCAGGGGGTCGGCTACCTCGAGGACGGCACCATGGTCGTGGTCGAGCGCGCCGCCGACGCGAAGGGCGAGTGGGTCGAGGCGGTGGTCACCCAGGTGATCCAGACCCAGCTCGGCAAGATGGTCTTCGCCCGCAAGCGCTAGGGGCATTGGGCCCCGATCCGGGCGGTATAATCCGCTCCGGCAAAAGGAGGTGGGCGTTGAAGCTCCACGAATACCAAGCTAAGGAAATCCTCGCCAGGTACGGGATCCCGGTCCCCCCGGGCAAGGTGGCCTACACCCCCGAGGAGGCCCGCGAGATCGCCCGGGAGATCGGCAAGACGGTGGTGATCAAGGCCCA
Organism: Thermaceae bacterium; assembly: GCA_027023345.1. GTDB lineage: Bacteria > Deinococcota > Deinococci > Deinococcales > Marinithermaceae > WFXV01. The sequence continues at coordinate 6,807 of JALVVO010000106.1, read as the reverse complement.
GGTCCACGTCGGGGGCCGGGGCAAGGCGGGCGGGGTCAAGCTCGCCAAGGACGCGGCCGAGGCCGAGGAGGTGGCGAAGAAGATCCTCGGCATGGAGATCAAGGGCCTCACGGTGAAGAAGGTCCTGGTCGCCGAGGCCGCCGAGATCGCCAAGGAGTACTACGCCGGGCTGATCCTCGATCGCGCCTCCCAGCGCGTGGTGATGATGGTGAGCAAGGAAGGGGGCGTGGACATCGAGGAGGTGGCCCGGGAGAAGCCCGAGGCCATCGTCAAGTACAAGATCGACCCCCACAAGGGGCTCCGCCCCTTCGAGGCGCGGCAGATCGTGCTGGACGCCGGCCTCGAGGGCAACTTGAACAAGCTCGCGGACGTCCTGGTCAAGCTCTACAAGGCCTACGTCGGGGTGGACGCCTTCCTCGCCGAGATCAATCCCCTGGTGGTCACCGCTAGCGGCGAGATCGTCGCCGTGGACGCCAAGATCGACCTCGACGACAACGCCCTCTTCCGCCACCCCGACCTGGCCAAGCTTCGCGAGGTCGAGGCCGAGCATCCCCTCGAGATCGAGGCCCAAAACTACGGTTTCGCCTACGTGAAGCTCTCCGGCAACATCGGCATCCTGGGCAACGGCGCCGGTCTCGTGATGTACACCCTGGACCTGGTGAACCGGGTGGGCGGCAAGCCCGCGAACTTCCTCGACATCGGCGGCGGGGCCAAGGCCGACGTGGTTTACAACGCCCTCAAGCTCCTCTCCAAGGACCCCGACGTGAAGGGGATCTTCATCAACATCTTCGGCGGCATCACCCGCGCCGACGAGGTGGCGAAGGGCGTGATCCAAGCCCTGGAGGAGGGCATCGTCAAGGTGCCGGTGGTGATGCGGGTCGCCGGCACCGCCGAGGAGGAGGCCAAGAAGCTGCTCGAGGGCAAGCCGGTCTACATGTACCCCACCTCGATCGAGGCCGCGAAGGCGATCGTCGCCATGGTGGAGGGCCAGCAATGATCCTGATTGATCGAAACACCCGCGTACTGGTGCAGGGGATTACCGGCCGCGAGGGGTCGTTCCACACGCGCCAGATGCTCGACTACGGCACCAAGATCGTGGCCGGGGTCACCCCGGGCAAGGGCGGCCAGGAGGTCCACGGGGTGCCGGTCTACAACTCGGTCAAGGAGGCCCAGAAGGAGCACGCGATCGACGCCTCGATCATCTTCGTGCCCGCCTTCGCCGCCGCCGACGCCGCGCTCGAGGCCGCCCACGCCGGGGTGCCGCTCGTGGTCTTGATCACCGAGGGCATCCCCACCCTCGACATGGTGGCCGCGGTGAAGGAGATCAAGGACCTCGGCGTCCGCCTGATCGGCGGCAACTGCCCGGGGTTGATCTCGGCCGAGGAGTCGAAGATCGGCATCATGCCCGGGCACGTCTTCAAGCGCGGCAAGGTGGGGATCATCAGCCGCTCCGGCACCCTCACCTACGAGGCGGCGGCGGCCCTCTCCGACGCCGGCCTCGGCACCACCACCACGGTGGGGATCGGCGGCGACCCCATCATTGGCACCACCTTCAAGGACCTCCTGCCGCTCTTTAACGAGGACCCGGAGACCGAGGCGGTGGTGGTCATCGGCGAGATCGGCGGCTCCGACGAGGAGGAGGCCGCGGCCTGGATCAAGGAGCACATGAAAAAGCCCGTCGTCGCCTTCATCTCCGGCCGCAGCGCCCCCAAGGGCAAGCGCATGGGCCACGCCGGCGCCATCATCATGGGCGACGTGGGGACCCCGGAGTCCAAGGTCCGGGCCTTCGAGGAGGCCGGGGTCCCGATCGCCGAGACCATCGACGAGATCGTCGAGCTGGTGAAGAAGCAGCTGGGCTGAGCTCGCCTGGCTTCGCAAAATCCCGCGGCTCAAGGGGCCGCGGGGTTTTTCTTAGGACGCGCCGCCCGGCGCTCGCTCCCTACGATGGCGGCGAGGGGGTGACGCGATGGCCTACCGGGAGAAACTCGAGGAGATCCAGCGGTTGCTCGGACGGCTGGAGGCGGAGACGCCGGAGGCGATCCGCGCCTTCAAGGCCTTCATGGCCGCGGTGGAGCGGCCGAGCCCGCTCGGCCTCAAGGAGAAAGAGCTCATCAACGTGGCCCTGGCGGTCGCCGCCCAGTGCGAGTGGTGCATCGCCTTCCACGTCAGGGGGGCGCTGGAGAACGGCGCCAGCCGGGCCGAGATCCTCGACGCGGCGATGCAGGCGGTGCTGATGCACGGCGGCCCCGCGCTCATGTACCTCACCCCGGTGCTCGGGGTGCTGGACGAGCTCGGCGCCTAGTCCGCCCCCTGGAAGTAGCGCCGCCCCGCCTCCCAGCGGTGCTTGATCGAGGGGTGGTCGTGGAGCAAGAACTCCACCCAGGTAGGGGGGTCGGGGTCGGCGAAGTTTTGCTTGGCGAGCGCGGCAAAGCTGCGCTCGAAGGCGCCGAGGTCCCCGGTGAGTTCGAAACCGAAGCGATCCGCGGCGTACTCCCGGGCGCGGGAATAGGCGTTCAGGAAGACGCTACCCAGCGCGAAGGCGAGCATCACCCCCAGGTAGAAGAGGGGCAGCGCGGCGACCGAGGTGGGCTCGAGCTCGAGCGCCGGCGCGAAAAACCCCACCGCGGCCTGGCCGGATAGAAGCGCCAAAAAGAGCAGTACGGCGAACGCGGCGAGCTTCAGGCTGATGTCGCGGTGCTTGACGTGGCCGAGCTCGTGGGCGACGACGAAGGCCAGGGCGTCGGGGTCCAGGGCCTCCAAGAGGTTGTCGTAGAAGACGACCTCGTAGCCCCCGGCCTTGGGGACGACGGCGGCGTTCCCCCGGCTCGTCTTTTCCCCGGCGCGCACCAGGTAAAGGCCTTTCAAGGGCACGCCCGCCTTTTCGAACACGGCGCCGATTCTTGCCCTTAGCTCGGGGTCCTCGAGGGGCTCGGTCTTATAGTTCATGCGCAGCACGAGCGGCTGCAGGGCGAAGAGCACGAGGGCGAACGCCGCCGATACCGCCAGCGCGCCGAGGAACGCCGCCTCGGGCCAGCGCTCGAAGAGGGCGAAGGCGGTGCCGAAGAGCAGGCCCATCAGGAGGACGTTTAAGGCGCTGTTCTTGAGCCAGTCGAGCACCCAGCCCCCGAACGACTGCCGGTTCGTGCCCAGCCGGAGCTCGACCCAGCGGCTAAGGTAGCTGAGGGGGAAGGTAAAAACGGCTTCGCCGGCCAAGAAGAGCAGGGCGAGGAGCCAGGGGTTCTCCCCGGTCCACCGCGCCGCGGCCGCGGCCCAGCCGGCAAGGAGCCACAGGGCGACGTAGGCGACGAGGAAAAGCAGGTGCAGGAGGAAGCCCGCCGCGCGCATCTTCTCCTGCCAGCGGGCCTTCTGGACGCCTTCCTCGCCGAGCTCGGCGTAGATTTGGCTAGGCAGGTCCGCCATCGAAAGCCCCCAGGTATTTTTGCAGGAAGGCCTCCGCCCGGCGGAAGAAGTCCAGCCGGTTCTCCTCCTTCACGAACCCGTGGCCCTCGTCAGGGTACTCGACGTACTCCACCGGCTTGCCCCGCGCCCTTAGCGCCTCGACGATCTGGAGACTCTCCTCCCGCTTGACCCGGGGGTCGTTCTTGCCCTGGCCGATGAGGAGGGGGGCCTGAATCCGGTCGGCGGAAAAGAGCGGCGAGCGCGCCCGCAATAGCTCCTTATCTTTCTCGGGATGGCCGACCCGGTGGTAAAGCAGAGCGAGCATCGGCTTCCAGTAGGGGGGAATGCTCTCGATGAAGGTAAAGAGGTTCGAGGGGCCGACGAGGTCCACCCCGGCGGCATAGAGCTCGGGGGTAAAGGCGAGGCCGGCGAGGGTGGCGTAGCCGCCGTAGGAGCCGCCCATGATGGCGATGCGCTTGGGGTCGGCGATCCCCTTTTCGATCAGCCAGCGGGCGCCGTCGGTGAGGTCGTCCTGCATCTTGCCCCCCCACTCCTTGTTGCCGGCGTTCAGGTGGGCCTTGCCGTAGCCGGTGGAGCCCCGGAAGTTGACCTGAAGCACGGCGAAGCCGCGGTTCGCGAGCCACTGGGTCCAGGGGTCGAAGCCCCACTGGTCCCGCCACCAGGGGCCGCCGTGGGGGAGGATCACCGCCGGAAGGTTTTTCGCTTCCCCTTCCGGGGGCAGGGTGAGGTAGCCCTCGAGCTCAAGCCCGTCCCGGGCGAAAAAGCGCACCGGCCGCTTCTTCGCGAGGCGATACCGGGATAGCCAAGGCCGGGTCTCCTTATAGGGGGTGAGGGCCTTTTTCCTCCGGTCGTAGAGCCAGTAGCGGCCGCTTTTGTCGTCCTGGTCCTCGAAAACGACCCAGGTGCCGTCGTCGAGGGTGCGGCTCGTGACGTAGACGTCGCCCTCGAGCTCCCCGAGGCGGGCGAAGTCGGCCCCTAACTCTGGGTCGAGCACGATCCAGCCGAGCCGTTCCCGGGGCACGCCGATCGCCTCGGGGCGGGGCTTCTTGGGGTGGAAGAGGAAGGTCTCCCCCTTCTCGGTGAAGGTGGCGAGGTCGTAGTCGGGGTCGGCGGCGAGGACCTCTTCCTCGCCGGTCTTGAGGTTCTTTTTTACCAGCGCCGAGGTGTCGCGGCCGATCGAGGCGAGCAGGTAGAGGTCGTCGCCCCGGACCTCGATCGGTCGGGTGCCGAGGTCGTCCTCCAAGCTCCAGCGCAGGAAGGGCCGCCACTCGCCATCCTCGTAGACGAAGAGCTCGCCGCCGCCGTCCTCGGTCTGGCGGTAGGCGACGCGGGGGCGAAACCGCTCGTCGGCGAGGATGCCGATGAAGCCTGGGTTTTCGAGCACCAGGCGGCGCTCGCCGGTGCGGGCGTTCACCACGTAGAGGTCGTGGAAGCGGGGGTCGCGGTCGTTCAGGCCCACGAGGAGCTCGTCCGGGCGGTCGGGGGCGAGCCCCATGGGGCGGGCCTGGACCTGCTCCCCGGGGGTCAAGAGCCGGGCCTTACCCCCCTCGGGAGGGGTCGCGTAGATCCGCCAGTTCTCGTCGCCGTCCTTGTCCTGGATGTAAATGAGGTCGCCGCTATAGAGCCAGCCGGCCCAGAGGATGCCGCGGTCTTGGTCATTAGTGACCTGCCGGACCTCGCCGGTGCTTCGGTCCTCGACGAAGAGGTTCTTTACCCCGTCCGCCGGGGCGATGTAGCTGAGGAAGCGCCCGTTTGGGCTGACATGGACCTGCATCACGGCGGGGTCGCCGAAGAGCTCTTCCAGCGGTATTTGCTCCATGCTCCAGTTTACCCTATGCTTTTTGCGCCATGCGTGCGGGAGCCCTGGTGGCGTTTCGCGGTCGGCCGGCGGTGGTGCGGGAGGTGGGGCCGCGGGTTCTGATCGAGACCGAGGCGGGGACCCGGCGGGTCCGCGAGAAGGACCTCGTCTGCCTCCACCCCGGGCCCGCCCGGTTGCCGCTTGGGTCCGCGGCCACCCCCGACCTCGCCGAGGCCTACGCGGTGCTCGAGGGCGAACCCCCGCTTCCCTTCGCCGACTTCCTCGCCCTGGTCCTGCCGGAGGCCACGCCGGAAGCGGCCTGGAGCCTCTATAGAGCGCTCCTTTCCTCGCCCTGGTTCCGCCTAGAGGGCGGGAAGGTGGAGCCCCGATCCCGGGCCGAGGCCGAGCGCCTCCTCGCCGAGGCAGAGCGAAGGGCCAAGGAGGAGGCCCGCCTGACCGCCGCGGTCCGGCGTTTTCGGGAGGGGCGCTACCTCGAAGAGGACCGCCCCTTCCTCGCCGAGGTCGAGGCCGTGGCCCTCGGGCGCGCGGAGCGCTCGCGGGTGATGCGAGCCCTCGGGCTGAAGGAGGCCCCCGAGGAGGCCCACGAACTCCTCCTTCGCCTCGGGTACTGGACGCTCCTCCAAAACCCCTACCCGGCGCGCTACCGGGTGGCGACCGAGGCGCCCGAGGCCCCGTGGGAGGCGCCCGACGACGAGGGCCGGGTGGACCTCACCGCCCTTTCCGCCTACGCCATCGACGACGACCCCGCCTCGGGCGACGCCGACGACGCCCTTTCCTTCCACGAGGGCGAGGTCCTCGTGCACGTCGCCGACGTGGCCGCCTGGGTGCGGCCGGATTCGGCCGCCGACCTTGCCGCCCGGGAGCGGGGGAGCGCGCTCTACCTCCCCGAAGGGGTGGTGCCGATGCTGCCCGAGGGTCTTTTGGCCGAGGCCGCCCTGGGCCGGGGGGAGCGGAGCCGGGCGCTTACCTTCGCGTTTCGCCTCGAGGACGGCGAGCCCCAGGGCGTTCGCGTCTTTACCTCCTGGGTCCGGGTCGAGCGCCTCGCCTACGCCGAGGCCGAAGAGCGCCTCCTCGAGTCCCCCTTCGCGGAGCTTTACGCGCGCGCCGAGGCCTTCTTCCGAAGGCGGCTTGCGGCCGGGGCGGCCCGGGTCGAGCTGCCCGAGGTCAAGGTGCGCCTGGTGGGGGAGCGGGTCGAGCTCGTACCCATTCCCCCTTACCGCTCGCGGTTTTTGGTGCGGGAGCTGATGCTCGCGGCGGGGGAGGCCGCGGCCCAATATGCGGAGGCGGCGGGGGTGCCCTTTCCCTTTTCCACCCAGGAACGAAGGGACCCCTCGCGCCCCCTCCCCGAGGACCCGATCGCGCGGAGCTTTGCCCAGCGAAAACTTCTTTCCCGCACCGTTTACCGGAAGACGCCCCTGCCCCACGCCGGTCTGGGCCTATCCGCCTACGCCCAGGTGACGAGCCCTTTGAGGCGCTACCTCGACCTCGTCGCCCACCAGCAGCTAAGGGCCCACCTCAGGGGCAGCCGGGTGCTTTCGGCCGACGAGGTCCTCCACCGGGTGGGCCAG
>JALVVO010000105.1 GCA_027023345.1 Thermaceae bacterium | reverse complement strand
GGGCGGCGAGGGGCGGTCCGAAGCTTGTCCTTCAACTTCTCGGCCTGGCGCACCGAGAGGCCCTTTTCCAGGATCTCCCGGAGCCCCCAAAGCCGCCGCTCCTCGGGCAGCATCAAGAGCGCCCGGGCGTGGCCGGCGGTGATCCGGCCCTCCTCCAGGGCCACGAGCGCCTCTTCGGGAAGCTGCAGGAGCCGAAGGGCGTTGGTGACCGCGCTCCGGCTCTTGCCCACCCGGCGGGCGATCTCCTCGTGGGAGAGCCCCATCTCGGAAAGACGCGCGTAGCCCCGGGCCTCCTCCACCGGGGAGAGGTCCTCCCGCTGCAGGTTCTCGACCAAGGCGAGCTCGAGGGCGGAGCGGTCGTCGAGCTCGCGGACGATCGCCGGCACCTCGCTAAGCCCCGCCCGCTGGGCGGCGCGGAAACGGCGCTCGCCGGCCACGAGCTCGTAGCCGTCGCCCTTTGGACGCACCAACACCGGCTGCAAGAGCCCCTTTTCCCGGATCGAGGCGGCGAGCTCCTCGAGCGCCGCCTCGTCAAAGCGGCTCCGCGGCTGCACCGAACCCACCTCGATCAGGGCGAGCGGAATCCGCACCAGCCGCTCGCCCCCCTCGGAAGCGGAGAGGAGGGCGTCGAGCCCCCGTCCCAGCCCGCTACGCCGTCTCGACACGTCGGATCACCTCCCGCGCGAAGGCGTGGTAGGCCCAGGAAGCCGGGCTCCCGGGAGCGTAGTGCACCACCGGAAGGCCGAAGCTAGGAGCCTCAGCCAGCCGCACGCTGCGCGGAATCACGGCCTCGAAGACCTTCCCGCCGAAGTGCTTCTTGACCTCCGCCATCACCTGCCGGGCGAGCACGGTGCGGCGGTCGTACATGGTGAGCAGGATGCCGAGGAGCCGGAGCCGCGGGTTCTGCCGAAGCCGCACCTCGTCCAGCGTCCGGAGGAGCTGGGCCAGCCCCTCGAGCGCGTAGTACTCGGTCTGGAGCGGGACCACCACCCCCTGGGCGGCGAAGAGCGCGAGCAGTGAAAGCGGCCCCACGCTGGGGGGCGTGTCCAGGATCACGTAGTCGTATCCCTTGGCCAGGGCCGAAAGGCGCCGGGCTGCGGCGGGATCGGGGGGCGCCGCCACCAGCTCGAGCAGGCGCTCGCCCGCCGGCACCAGGTCGAAGCCCAGGTCCTGGAGGGGAAGGCGCACGTCGTCGAGCTCGGCGTCGGCGAGGAGGTAGTCGCCCAGGTCGGGGTCCCCGGGGACGGCGCCCAGCCCCGAGGTGGCGTTGGCCTGGGGGTCGAGGTCGGCGAGGAGCACCCGCCGCCCCTTCTCCGCCAGGCTGGCGGCGAGGTTGACGGCGGTGGTGGTCTTGCCTACCCCGCCCTTCTGGTTGGCGATGGCCAGGATCACCGCTTCCCCACCTCGACCGCCACCAGCGTACCCCCTTCGCCGAGCGGTTTCACGTGAAACACCCGTCCGGGAAGCCCGGCCACCTCCGCCTCCCAGCCCGGGCCCTTGACCGAGACCAGCACCGCCGGGTCGGCGAGCAGGGGGGCGACGATCCGGTAGACCTCGGGGAAGGAACCCACCGCCTGGGCGGTCACGAAGGGGTAGGGCCCGGCGAGCTCCCGGACGTCGCCGGCGTGGACGCGGACGTTCTCGAGCCCGAGCCGCCCGGCCGCCAGCTCCAAAAAGGCCGCCCGCTTCCGGCGCCGCTCGGCCAGGGTGAGCTCGAGGTCGGGCCTTAGGATCGCCAGGGGGATCCCCGGCCAGCCCGCCCCGGAGCCGAGGTCGAGGACCCGGGCCCCCTCGGGGAGGACCTCTGCGTAGGCCCGAGCAGCCTCGAGCAGGCGGGCGGGGTCGGCGAGCACCCGCGCCGAGGAGAGGTCGGCGACCGCGCCGTAGCGGCGAAGGAGCTCGAGGTAGCGGGCGATCCGGTCCCCCACGCTAGCCCGCCCTCCGCGCAAGCCGGGTCAGGTGGACGAGGAGCGCGGTGACGTCCGAGTCCCGCACCCCGGGGAGCCGGGCGGCCTCGGCCAGGGTCCGGGGCCGCGCCCGGGCGAGCCGCTCGGCGGCCTCCCGGGAGAGCGAGGGGACGCGGTAGAAGTCCACCCCCTCGGGGATGGGGCGGCCGGCGAGCTCCTCGAGGCGCTTGCGCAAGCGCTCCTGCCGCTCGATGTAGCCGGCGTACTTGGCCCGGATCTCCACCTGCCGCTTCTCCTCCTCGCTAAGAGGCTCCTCCGGCGGCCCCACCCGCTTCAGCACCTCGGCGTAGCTCGCCTCGGGCCGGCGGAGGTAGTGGAGCGCGGAGACCCCCTCGACCCGGAGGCGGGCCAGGCGGAAAAGCTCCCGCTCGACCCGGGCGTACTTCCCTCGGACCCGCTCCCCCTCGGATGGGGGAAGGAGCCCCCACGCGACCCCCAGCGGCACCAGCCGCTCGTCGGCGTTGTCGCCGCGGACGAGGAGCCGGAGCTCGACCCGGGAGGTCATCATGCGGTAGGGCTCGTCCACGCCCTTGCCCACGAGGTCGTCCACCATCACCCCGAGGTAGCTCGAGCTCCGGGGCAGGGTCACCTCCTCCTTCCCGGCGGCGTGCCGTGCCGCGTTCACCCCGGCGAGGAGGCCGAGCGCCGCGGCCTCCTCGTACCCCGAGGTGCCGAGGACCTGCCCGGCGAGGAAGAGCCCGGGGAGCTTGCGGGAGGCGAGCCCCCAGGTGACCTCGGTGGGGTCCACGGCGTCGTACTCGACGGCGTAGGCGTAGCGCTGGATCTGGGCGCGGGAAAAGCCGGGAAGCGAGCGTACCATCCGCTCCTGCACCTCCGGGGGGAGGCTCGAGGAAAAGCCCTGCAGGTAGACCTCGCTGGTGTAGAGCCCGTCGGGCTCGACGAAGAGCAGGTGGCTCTCCTTGTCGGCGAACCGCACCACCTTGTCCTCGATCGAGGGGCAGTAGCGCGGCCCCACCGCCTCGATCTTGCCGGCGTAGAGCGGGGAGAGGCTCAGGTGATCCAGGATCAGCCGGTGCGTCTCCAAGGTGGTGCGGGTCATCCAGGTGGGGCGGGCGGTGGCGTGGGGCCCGGGCTCGCCGGAGA
>JALVVO010000104.1 GCA_027023345.1 Thermaceae bacterium | reverse complement strand
CGGGGAGGCCGAGTGGGTCTACCCCGCGCTCGAGCCCGCCTCGGAGCGGACGCCGCTCGAGGAGCTCGAGCCCCGGCTGGTCCGGGCCGCCCGCGTGGGGCCGGTCTTTCTCCTGCTCACCGCCCTGAGCGCGCTCGTCGCCTTCTTCGGGCTTTTCCGCGACGACCCCGTGCTGCTCGTCGCCAGCATGATCACGGCGCCGCTGATGGCACCCCTGGTGGCGCTTGCCCTGGCCGGGCTCGAGCGGCACCGCCGGCTCTTCCGCCAGGCCGCCTGGGCGGTCCTCGCCGGCTTCGCGCTGGCCTTCACGGTGGGGGCGGGCCTCGCCGCCCTCATCCCGGGCGAGCCCAGCGCCGCGATGCGCCTTCGCTCGGCCCCGAACCTGGCGGACCTCGCCCTCGCCCTCTCGGCGGGGACGATGGCGGCTCTCGCCTACGTGGCCAGCCTGGCCGAGGCGCTCGTGGGGGTGATGGTGGCGATCGCCCTCCTGCCCCCGGCGGTGAACGCGGGGATGCTTCTCGTCTGGAACCAGGCCCCGGCGGCGCTGGGCTCGGCTCTGCTCCTCTTGGTGAACGCCGCCGCGATCCTCTTCGCCAGCTCGGTGGCCTTCGCCGTGGCCTTCCGCTGGAGCTTTCGGAAGGTCTTTTTGCCCGCCCTGCTCTGGCTCCTGATCGCCGGGGGGCTCTTCCTCGCTAGAAGGCTTTGATCTCGACCCCGTGCTCGACGAGTGCCTCGCGCACCGCCCGGGCGATCGCCACCGCCTCAGGGTTGTCGCCGTGGACGCAGAGGGTCTCGGCCTCGACCTTGACCCGTCCCCCGTCCAGGGCCTCGATCTCGCCCTCGAGCACCATCTGCACCGCCCGGCGGGCCGCCTCCTTGGGGTCGCGGATCAGCGCCCCCTCCATGCTCCTCGGCGCGAGCCGGCCGTCCGAGAGGTAGGCGCGGTCGGGGAAGGCCTCGCGCACGTAGCGGACGCCCACCGCCTTGGCCGCTTCCTCCATCGGGGTGCCGCCGAGGAGGACGAGCGGGAGGTCGGGGTCGTAGTCCTTGACCGCCTGGGCCACCGCCCGGGCCAGGGCCTCGTCCCGCAGCATGCGAAGGTACAGGGCGCCGTGGGGCTTGACGTGGTGGAGGGGAAGGCCCTCGAGCCTGAGAAAGGCGGAGAGCGCCCCGATCTGGTAGAGCACGTCGGTATAGGCCTCTTCCGGGCTTGCCGCCAGGTCCCGACGGCCGAAGCCCACGAGGTCCGGGAAGCCGGGGTGGGCGCCCACCGCCACCCCGTGCCGTTTCGCGAGCCGGACCGAGCGGAGCATCACCCGGGGATCGCCGGCGTGGAAGCCGGTGGCCAGGTTGACTGAGGAGAGCAGGGGAAAGAGCTCCTCGTCGTGGCCGAGTTGCCAGCGGCCGAAGGACTCCCCAGCGTCGGCGTTCAGGTCAATGGTCCTCGCCATGCCCTCATGGTAAGGGCGGGACCCCGGGAAAGGGGTCCCGCCGGAAAGGGGCGCGCTACTTCAGCTTTTCGCGCAGGGCGTGGACGTCCTTGGCCTGGAGGTTCTTCTGCCGAAGCGCCTCGACCTCCTCTGGGCTCGGGTCCTCGAAGCCCTCGGGCTTGAGTTTCTCGTTTCCGAAGTTGTTGCGGACGAAGGCCACCACGGCGGCGATCTCCTCGTCCGAGAGGTAGGCGAACGAGGGCATCAGGCCGCTATAGGTCTGACCCTTGACCTCGATCGGTCCTTCCAGACCGAAGAGCACCGCCAGCGCGGGGTAGGCGCGGTCCTTGAAGAGGTAGGGGTTTTCCGCAAGCGGCGGGAAGGCTCCGGGCACGCCCTGGCCGTTCTCCCCGTGGCAGGCGACGCAGGCCTTTTTGTAGACGTCGATCCCGGCGACGTCCTTTTGGATCTGTTCGGCCGCCTCCTCGGGCGGGGGCGGCGGGTTCTCGCCCATGTAGGTCGAGAAGTAGTCGAGCAGGGTGGCGAACTCCTCGTCGGTGAGCTCGAGCCCCGCGTCCATCATCGAGAGGATGATGTCCTTCCAGGCCTCGCGGTCGAGCCCGGCGGAGTCGAGCACGTAGCCGAGGTCGTGGCACTGCTGGCACTTGGTGAAGGCGAGGTCCCGGCCGGGTCCGGGGGGCAGCTCGGTGAGCTGGGCGAGCGCCGGGACGAGGGTGAAGAGGACAGGCAAGAAAAGCCTTTTCAACGTGTACCTCCTTACCGGTATCGGGTAGTGCGAGCCTCTAAAGGAGGCCCCGGGGCACGCCCCGGGGCTCGGTTTTAGCCGACTTTCACCTTGATGCGGTCGGCGCCGTTCCACTCGTAGCCGGAGGGGTTCCAGTGGATTCCGCCATTGAGCGGCTGGGCGCGGCCGAGCTTGTCCACCGCCCGCACCCAGATCTCCCGCTCGCCGGGGGAGAGGGCGACGTAGGTCTCGAAGAAGGTCCAGCCGAAGGGCGACTCGCCGGGCCTCAGCTTGGCCCGGGTCCAGGTCTTCCCCTGGTCGGTGGAAACCTGGACCTCCTCGATCGGCACGACGCCGTCGTTCCAGGCCACGCCCTCGACCTTGACCGTGCCCGCCTTTACGGTCTCGCCGTCCAGGGGCGCGAAGATCACGCTCTTGACCTTCTGGTGCCAGTTGGGGCGGGAGTTCTCGAAGGTGAAGTCCTTCTTCGAGAACTTGCCTGGCTCCACCGGGTAGATCGGCACCCGGTAGCGGGGGATCTGGTTGTAGTTGTAGGACTCGTGGGCCTCGAAGCGGAGGGTCCCGATCCACTTCACGTTCATGGTGCCGTAGTAGCCGGGAACGATGAGCCGCACCGGGCCCCCGTGCACCGCCGGGATCGGCTCGCCGTTCATCTCGATGGCGAGGATCGCGTTTTCGCGGACGTAGGGGTCGGTCCAGGGGAGGCTGTGCTCGAAGTCGGGCTTGGTGCCCGAGGGTTCGTCGCGGCCGTTGGCGGTGAGGAACTTGGCCGCGGGCTCGTAGACCTCGACCTTGAAGTGCTCGAGCACGTCCTTGAGCTTGGGGCCCTTCCAGACGGTTTGGGCCATGCCGCCGTGCTTCCACTGGGTCCCGCCGGTCTTTTTGGCGTACTTGGCGTAGAAGCTCCGGCCGTTCCCCGAGCACTGGAGCACCATCGTGACCTCGTGCTGGGGGAGCTCCTTGAGCACGCTCGCTTCGAACTTGGCCGGGCGGTGGACCAGCCCGACGATCTCGACCGTCCAACCCTTGAGCGGGATCGCCTCTAGGGTTTTTCCGCCCGCGAGGACCTGGTTGTTCCGAACGAAGGCGAGCTCCTTGGGGGTGATCTCGTGCCGGCGGAGGAGCTCGAGGGGGGTCTCGAGCACCCCGGTCTTGGTGTTGTGGACGATCAGCCGGGGATCCTTGCCCTGGACCACCTGGTCCGCCGAGGGCCTCGCCTGCGCGCGCGCCCGCGTCACGCTGGGGAAAACCCCAAGGGCGACGGCGGTCGCGCCGGTCCGCTTCAGGAACTCCCTGCGATCCATCCCGCTGGTTTGCTTCTTCATACCCATGCACCTCCCGAACGGGGGTCGGGACATTTATACCATTACACCCCTATAGGGACAAGTGCAGGGGGTATGAGACCGGCTAGCATAGGGCCATGCCGGCTCGGATCGCCCGTTTGCTGGTCTCCTCCTCCGACCGCCCGGGGATCGTGGCCGCGGTCTCCGGCTTTCTCTACCGCCACGGGGCCAACATCACCGACCTGCAGCAGCACTCCACCGACCCCTCCGGGGGGCGCTTCTTCATGCGGCTCGAGTTCGACGCCTCGGGGATCGCGCTTTCGCCGGAGGAGCTCGCCGCCGCCTTCGCCCGCGAGGTGGCCGGGCCCTTCGGCATGGACTGGCGGATCGCCTACGCCGACGAGGTGAAGAAGACCGCGATCCTCGTATCCAAGGCCGACCACGCGCTCTTAGAGCTCCTTTGGCGCTGGCGCCGGGGCGAGCTTCCCACCGAGATCACCCTGGTGATCGGCAACCACCCCGACCTCGCTCCCTACGCCCGCGAGTTCGGGGTGCCCTTCTACCACGTCCCGGTGGGCGAGGGAGGCATGCCCGAGGCCGAGGCGCGGATGCTCGAGCTCCTCGAGGGCCAGGCCGACCTCGTCGTCCTCGCCCGCTACATGCGGATCCTCTCGGCGGACTTCGTCTCCCGCTTCGCGAACCGCATCATCAACATCCACCACTCCTTCCTTCCCGCCTTCGCCGGGGCCCGGCCCTACCACCAGGCCTACCGGCGGGGGGTGAAGATCATCGGGGCCACCGCCCACTACGTCACCCCCGAGCTCGACGCGGGCCCGATCATCGAGCAGGACGTGGTCCGGGTCAGCCACCGCGACGAGGTGCGGGACCTGATCGAGAAAGGCCGCGATCTCGAGCGCCAGGTCCTCGCCCGGGCGGTGAAGTGGCACCTCGAGGACCGGATCCTGGTCTATGAGAACAAGACCGTGGTCTTCGTGTGACCGAGGGCTCAGCGTCGGGGTTCGAGAAACTCTCCTTCCCGAAGGTTTTCCGGGAAGACCACGAGGTTGCAGACCTTGGGATCGTGCCGGCTCGGGTACCGAATGCCGCTCCAGCCCGCCGACCACGCCACCAGGCCGAGGCGTTGGGTGGGAGCTTCCTCGCCGCGGGCTTCATAGGGCTCGAAGGGCAAAAGGATCTCCTCGAGGTCGGTCCCAAGCGCGATGCGAACCCGAAAATCGCAAAGATTTAAGGCGCGGACCAAGCGGAAGGCCACCGGCACCACTACGATCCGTTTGGCCCCTGGCGACGCGAACCGGCCCTCGACGCTTAGCGGGTACGCGATCTCGGCAAGACCGACGGCGGCGTTTTCGGTGAGGTAGACGGCCCGGAAGCGTCCCGGGGGGTTGTAGCGACCGCCGTGGCTGAGGGCGCCTTGGCCCGAGAGGAGGTCCTCGGGACCGGCCCAGGCTTCGTCCACCAAGCGAACCGCCGTCCCCGATAGGCGAACGGCCCCGACTTGGGTCAGGGCCGTTTTCAGCGCGCGCCGGCTCTTCACGAGGGGATTCCTCTGGGCACCCGCTCCACCATGCGCACTACGGTTTCCAAGCCTTGCGGGTAGTGCTGGACGTCCTCGCAGACCTCCCAGGCCGTTCGCCCCTCCAGGTTGGGATTCGGGGCGTGGAACCAAGCCCGAGCCGCTTCCTCGCTACCCAGGTAGTCCACCAGGATGGCGAGCGCCCGCTCGAGCAGGCTTGCCCGGGACTGGATGCGGGGGAGGGTGGGCTTGCTCGCGAGGACCCGGCGGTCCACCCCGAGCGCCCGGGCGAGCTGGGCCTGCTTGACGCCCAGCACCCGGGCCAGCTTCTTCGCGTCGATGCGCCCGGTGACGGGATCCCGCACCTCGGGCAATAGCCAAACGCCGGCGTGGTTCACGGGCTTTAGGGCCAAGACCTGCCTCCTTGCCTACAGGATAGTTCGCCCGCCTATCGGGTGTCAAAAGGACGACGTTTGGGTGTCAAGGTGCGGAGCGTTCGGCGGGCCGCCTGCAGGGGCCTTTCTCTCCTAGGAAAGGGGGCCCATCCGGAGCGTGCCGAAGCCCAGGCTAGGCGACGTACGGCAGCCGCTCGGCCAGCACCACCGCGAGGGCCAGGGAGAGGAACTTGACCTCCTCGGGGTCGGCGCGGCTGGTGAGCACGAGCGGGGCCCGGGCGCCCATGATGATCCCCGCGCCCCGGACCCGGGCGAAGTAGATGAGGCTCTTGTAAAAGACGTTGCCGACGTCGATGTTGTCCACGATCAGCACGTCGGCCCGGCCCGCCACCGGGCTCTTGATCCCCTTGATGCGGGCGGCCTCCTCGCTCACCGCGTTGTCGAGGGCGAGGGGGCCGTCCACGATCGCCCCCTTGATCTGGCCGCGGTCGGCCATCTTGGCGATGATCGCGTCCTCCACCGCGGTCTCCATCTCGGGGTTCACCACCTCGACGGCGGCGAGGAGGGCGACGCGGGGAGGGTTGATGCCGAGGGCGTGGGCCAGGGTGACCGCGTTCTCGACGATCTGGATCTTCTCCTTGAGCCCCGGGTTGATGTTCATCGCCCCGTCGGACATGAAAAAGAGCCGGTCGTAGCCTCTCGCCTCGAAGACCAGTACGTGGGAGAGGAGCCTTCCGGTCCTTAGGCCCCACTCGCGGTTCAGCGCCGCCCGGAGGAACTCCGAGGAGTGCACCAGGCCCTTCATCAGGATGTCGGCCTCGCCCGAGGAGACCGCCTTGGTGGCGAGCTCGGCGGCCTCCTCGGGGTCCCGGGCGGGGCGGAGGTCGAGGTTCTCCACGCTGATGCCGAGCTCCTGGGCGATCTTGCGCATGCGCTCGGGGTTGCCGAAGAGGATGGGCTCGACCAGGCCCTCGATCCGGGCCTCGTTCACCGCCTCGATGACGTGGGCCTCGGTGGCGGCGGCCACCGCCACCTTCTTGGGCCCCTTGACCTGGGCGACCAGCCTGGCCAGGTCGAGGAGCTGGTTCATGCTCCGGATGGGTTCGATCTCACGGAACTCGAGCTGCATAGGTCTTGGCCTCCTCGATCCCGGCGAGCACCCGGTAGACGCCTTCGGCCAGGGCCTCGGCCTCGAACTCGCCGGGCTCGACCACGACCGGCGCCATCCAGGAAAGCCGTTCCTCGACGCGCTGGGTCGCGTAGCCGAAGCGGGCGGCGCCGCCGGTCAGGAAGAAGGCGTCGGGGCGGGCGTGGGCGGCGAGCGCCGCCATGTTCTTGGCCACCTGCAGGGCGTAGGCCTCGACCACTACCCGGACCTCGGGCTCCGCCAGCCGGGCCTCGATCTCCTTCAGGTTGTCGGTGCCGAGGAGCCCCAAGAACCCCGAGCGCCGGGAGAGCAGGTGGCGGGTGGCGTCGAGGCCGCGCTCGCGCACGAGCTTCAGCACTCCGTGGATGGGGGTGGTCCCGGCCCGGTTGGCGCTAAAGGGCCCCTCGCCCAAGAGGGCGTCGGTGGTGTCGGCCATGCGCCCCTGCAGGAAGAGCACCACGCTGCTGCCGCCGCCGAGGTGGGCGCCGACGAGCACCACGTCCCCGAGCTCCTGGCCGAGCCGGGCGGCGACCCGGCGGGCGACGTAGCGCAGGTTCAGGGCGTGGACCCGGCTCTGGCGCTCGACGCCGGGGACGCCGGAGACGCGGGCCTCGGGGACGAGTTCGTTGATCGTCGGCGGGTCCACCACGAAGGCGGGGACCCGGTAGATTCGGGCGACCTCGAGCGCGAGCGGGGCCCCCAGGTTCGCCGGGTGGTAGCCGAAAGGGGCCCTGAGCGCGAGCTCGGCGAGGGCCTCGTCCACCCGGTAGACCCCCGCCTCCACTGGACCGAAGATGCCCCCGCGGGCGGCGACGGCGTCGAAGGGAACCCAGGCCCGGGCCTGGGCGAGGACCGCCGGCAGCCGGGCCTCGAGGTCGCTCCTCGGGCTCTGCCCGATGCCGGCGGGTAGCTCGATCCGCTCCCGGATCGCGGGCTCTCCGCCGGTGAGCTCGGCGAGGGCGAGCTTGGTGCTGGTGGAGCCGGGGTTGATCACGAAGACCCGCACGCACTCAGCATACCAGCGCCCTCGCGCCTAACCCGACCTTCACCCCCGGAGCGTACCCTCGGAAGAGGAGGTGGCTATGAGGAAGCTTTCGTGGTTGCTCGTCTTGCTCCTCTTCGTCCCGGTCTTCGCTTTTAACTCCAAGCAGGCGTTGCTCGAAAACGAGCGAAACACGATCGAGGTGGTGAAGCGGGCCGGCCCCGGGGTGGTCTACGTCGCCGTTCGCACCAAGGCCAAGGTGGTCCGGCCCCAACTGCCGCCGGGGTTCGAGGACTTCGCCCCCTTCTTCGAACCCTTCGTCGTGCCCCCCCGGGAGGGTACCGGCTCCGGTTTCGTGATCGATAAAGAGGGTCACGTCCTCACCAACTACCACGTGGTCAAGGGAGCCGACGAGATCGAGGTCCGTTTCCAGGGCGACCCGAAACCCTACCCTGCCCGGGTGGTGGGCGCGGTGCCCCCGATGGACATCGCGCTCTTGAAGGTGGACGCGCCCAAGGACCGGCTGCACCCCATTCCGCTGGGCGACTCCGACCGCGTGGTGGTGGGGCAGAAGGCGATCGCGATCGGCAACCCCTTCGGTCTGGACTTCACCGTCACCGAGGGGATCGTCTCCGCGGTGCGGAAAAACCCCGGGGTGGAGTCGAGCCTGATCCCCTACCTGATCCAGACCGACGCCGCCATCAACCCGGGGAACTCGGGCGGGCCGCTGCTCGACTCCCGGGGGGAGGTGATCGGCATCAACGCCGCCATCCTCTCGCCCAGCGTGCAGGCCGGGGCGCCCCAGTTCGCCGGCATCGGCTTCGCCATCCCCATCAACCTGGCCAAGGACTACCTCGACGAGATGAAGGCGGGGAAGACCCTCACCGCCGACGAGATCATCAGGAGCCGGCCGAGGCTCGGGGTGACCGTGCTGCCGGTCGATGCCTACCCCGAGGCGATTCGGCGCCGGTTCAAGCTCCCCGAACGCGGCCTAGTGATCCAGGAGGTGGAAAAGGGCAGCCCGGCGGAGAAGGCGGGGCTGCGGGGGGCCAAGGAGCACATCTACGTCTACACCCCGAGCGGTGACGTCCTCGACTTCGGCGTGGGCGGCGACGTGATCGTGGAGGCCGACGGAGTTCCCATCGAGAACATCAACGACCTTCGGGCGGTGCTCTTCGCCAAGCGCCCCGGCGACACCGTGACCCTGAAGGTCGTCCGCGACGGCAAGGAGCGGACGGTGGTGGTCCGGCTCGCGGTGGTGAAGTAGGCTGGGGAGACCGAGGTGGGGGGCCGGGAGGCCCCCCGTTTCGTATGCTCGGGGCGATGCCGCGGGACTGGGAGGCCTACTACCGGCTCTTTTCCGGCCCCGACGCCCCCGCTTTCGTGGTCCGGGCCTACGGCCCCGAGTTACCTCCTGGCCCGGTCCTCGACCTCGCCGGCGGGGGCGGGCGGAACGCCTTCTTCCTCGCCTCCCGCGGGCACCGGGTGCTGGTCTTAGAAAAGAGCCGCGCGGCCCTCACCCGCCTGGTTGAGCAGGCCCGGCGCGCGCAGCTCCCCGTCCACCCGGTACCCTTCGACCTTGAGGACGACGCCGAGCCCCTTCCCCCGGGGCCCTTCGCCGGGGCGGTGATGAGCTACTTCGTCCACCGGCCCTTGCTCCACCGCCTGGTCGAGCGGCTGGTGCCGGGGGGGCTCGTCCTGATCGAGGGCTTTGGCCGCCTCGAGGCGGTCCGCCGGGGCCGGCCGGAGAGCCCCCGCTACTGGGAGCCCTTCGAGCTCGCGAGGCCGCCCTCCGGCTTCGCCCTCCGCGCCTGTGGCGAGGGGTGGCTCGCGCTCGCCCATCGGGCCTGGGCGGTCTGGCGTAGACTCTAGGTCGTGAGCATCGCGGTGGACCTGGTCTCGCCCCGGGCCCGGATCTTGCTCTGGGCGGCGATCCCGCTCGGGCTCGAGCCCGAGCTCATTCCTCCCGACCGGACTCCCGAGGGCCACGACCTGCTCCTCCGGTTCTCCCCGGAGGCCTTCGCGGGGGACGAGCGGGCCCACCCCGGTCGCCGGGCGATCGAGGCCTACGCCGACCTGCTCATCCAAAAGCGCCTTTTCCGGGCGCTCTCCATCCCCACCCCGCCGTTCGGGCGGGTGCGGGGGAGCGGCGAGTGGGAGGCGATGGTCACCGTACACGGCCTTCCCGCCTGGCTGCGGGAGCGAAAGAGCGGCCGGAGTCGCTGGGTGGAGGAGCGGGGCTTCGAGCCCCCCGAGGGCCTCTACCTCTACGAGCGGGCCTACCCCTACGAGGCCGAGTTCCTCTTCCTCGCCGTCCGGGGCCGGGGGGAGACCCGCTGCTTGCCCCCGGCGGTCCGGCGGGGCGAGGCCTGGGTCGCGCCCCATCCCCTGGACGAGGCCAAGCGGGCCGAGGTCTGCCGGCGGCTCGAGCACCTCTTCTCCGCCCTCGGCCACGTGGGGGGGCTCGAGGTCCGGGCCGGGCTCTACCGGGACGAGGTTTACTTCCTCGACTTCGCCCCCTTCCCCACCGAGCGCTCGCTCTTTTGCCCCGACTTCGCCGAGGCCCACCTCCGGGGCGTGCTCGGCCACGCGCTGCCCGAGCTCGAGGTCCGGGGGTTCGCGGGGGTGCGCCCGGTGGAGGGGCTGGAGCGGGCTTTGGCCCTACCCTACGCCCGGCCGTTCGTGCTCGAGCGCCCCTACGTTCGGGTCCACGCCGGCGACGAGGCCGAGCTCGCCCGCCGCCTGGCGGCGCTGGAGGGGACGTGAGCGTGCTCGGCTACCTCGAGGAGGCCTTGCGGGCGCTCCTGCCCCGGGGGTTCCTCGACCTCCGGGTCGAGGCCGTGCTCGGGCGCGGGCTCGCCCTTTTGCTTTTTGCCCTCCTGCTCTACCTCGTCCGGATTGGCCTGCGCCGGCTCTCCGACCTCGTCTTCAACCGCTTCGGCCCCCGGGTGCGGCGGTCGGTGGCCTGGCTTTGGAACCTGCTCTTTTGGGCCGCGCTCCTCGCCGGGGCCTCGGCGATCTTCGGCGTCGGCCATCCCCAGGCGGTGCTGCTGGTGGGGCTCAAGCTTGCCGTCGCCTACCTGGTCTGGCTCCTCGCCGAGGCGGCGGTCGAGGTCTACCTCGAGCGCCGGGGGGGTGGACCCCAACCTGGTGGTCCTCGCCCGCTATCTGGCGCTGGTTTTGATCCTGGTTTGGACCGCCTACCTGGTCGCCGGCCGCGAGATCGCCCCCCTGATCGGCGCTCTGGGCGTGGCCGGCTTGGCGGTGAGCCTCGCCGCCCAGGACACCTTCTCGAACTTCATCGCCGGCGTGGTCCTCCTCGCCGACCGCCCCTTTCGCCTCGGCGACTGGATCCGGGTGGGGGACAAGCTCGGCCGGGTCGAGGGCATCACCCTGCGCACCACCCGGATCCGCACCCCGGACAACGAGCTCATCGCCATCCCCAACGCGAAGGTCGCCGGCGGCGAGATTCAGAACCTCTCCGCCGGCGGGCCGCTTCGGATCCACGTGCCGGTGGGCGTCGCCTACCGGTACGACCCGGACGAGGTTCGCCCGGTCCTCCTCCGGGTGCTTCGCTCCCACCCCGGGCTGCTGGCCGAGCCCCCGCCCGAGGTCTGGGTGCGGGAGCTCGCCGACTCGAGCGTGAACTACGAGCTCGTCGCCTGGATCCCCGAGGACGCGATCGCCCGGCTGCCGAAGCTCACCGCCGAGCTCACCGAGGCGGCCAAGAAGGCGCTCGACGCCGCCGGGATCGAGATTCCCTTCCCCCAGCGGACGCTTTGGTTCGCCGAGCCGCTCAAGGTGGTTCAGGAGAGCGCCTCCCAGAGCGAGAGCACCAAGGAGTGAACCCGGTCGAGCCCGGCCTCGGTGGGGGCGAGCCGGGAACCCCGTGCCTCGAGCCAGCCGGCCTCCCGGAGGGGAGCGGCGGCCTCGAGGAGCCGGTCCTTGAGGGGAAGGCCGGTGCGCGCCTCCAGCTGCCCGAGGTCCACCCCCTCGCGCGTCCGGAGCCCCATCATCAGCGCTTCCTTCGCGTGCTCGAGGGGCGGGACGGCCTCCTCCTTGGGGGGCTCGCCGGCGAGCCAGCGGAAGAGCGGCGGGTTCGTCCGGCGCACGGCGTAGACCCCGGGGGCGTCGGCGGGCTCGTGGCTCGCCGCCGCCGGGCCGAGCGCGGCCCAGAACGCCATCCGCCAGTAGACCCGGTTGTGCCGGGCCTCCTCGCCGGGGCGGGCGAAGTTCGAGACCTCGTAGCGAACGAGCCCCGCTTCGCCCAGGATCGCGCGGGCGGCGGCGAGGGCCTCGGCCTCCCGGTCGGGGTCGGGCTCGGTCCGCTCGCCGAGCGGCGTGCCGGGCTCGGGGATCAGGGTGTAGGCGGAGACGTGGCCCACGCCGAGCCGGGCGGCGGTCCGGAGGTCTGCTTCCACGTCCTGACCCGGCAGGCCCAGGATCAGGTCCACCGAGACCCGGAATCCCGCGGCGAGCGCCTCCTCCACCGCGCGAAGCGCGCCCTTTCTCCGGTGGGCGCGGCCGAGCGCGCGGAGCACGGGGTCCTGGAAGCTCTGCACCCCGATCGAGAGGCGGTTGACCCCGAGCGCCTTCAGGAGTTCGACCCGTTTTCGGTTGAGCGTGCCCGGGTTCGCCTCCAGGGTGACCTCGGCGTCTTCGGCGAGGGGGAGGCCGAGGTCGAGGAGGGCGACGAGCTCCCGTTCCCTCAGGTAGCTCGGGGTGCCCCCGCCGAAGTAGAGGGTCTCTAGGGGCGCGAGGCGGGGGGCGAGGGCGCGGGCGTCGGCCCGGAGTCGATCGAGGTAGGCGGCGACCGCCCCCGGGGTCCGCCGCACCGCGTGGAAGGCGCAGTAGGGGCAGATCGTGGGGCAGAAGGGGACGTGGACGTAAAGCGAGGTCACCGCTTCGAGCCTAACGGGCCTTTTGCCCTCGCTCCATGGGCTAGGCTACCCTCGTGCAGGTCGCCCTTACCCGTCCCCCCGAGAAAGACGCCGAGCTCGCCCAAAGGCTCGAGGAGGAAGGGTTTTCCCCGGTCTTCGTCCCGGTGGTCGCCTACGAGAAGCTCGAGGACGGCTACGAGGCCCTCGAGATCGCCCTGACCGAGCCCTGGGACTGGGTGGTCCTCACCAGCCCCGAGGCCGCCCGCTACTTCATCGGCGCCTGGTACCTGGCGGGGGCCCCCGAGGTGCGGATCGCCGCCCTCGGGCCGAGCACGAAGGCGGTGCTCGAGGGCCAGGGCCTCGAGGTCGCCTTCGTGCTCGGCC
>JALVVO010000103.1 GCA_027023345.1 Thermaceae bacterium | reverse complement strand
CCGAGTAGCAGCGCGAAGGAGGCCTTCGCGCTGCTACTCGGTATGCTTAGACCGGAGGGAGGGAACCATGGCGATCGCTGACGCAACCGTGCCGCTCGGCACCCCGGCGCCGGACTTCGCGCTCCGGGACGTCCGCAGCGGAGAAATCGTAAGCAAGGCCGAGTTCGAGGGAAGGCCCCTGCTCGTGGTCTTCATGTGCAACCACTGCCCCTACGTCAAGCACGTAGAGCAAAAGCTCGTCGAGGTGGCGAACCGCCTTCAGGAGGAGGGAATCGGGGTGGTGGCGATCAGCGCCAACGACCCCGAGCAATACCCCGACGACGCCCCCGAGCAGCTCGCCGAGCAGGCCGCGCGGCTGGGCATGGCCTTCCCCTACCTCTTCGACGAGAGCCAAGCGGTGGCCAAGGCCTACCGGGCGGTGACCACCCCGGACCTTTTCCTTTTCGACCGCGAGCACAAGCTCTTCTACCGCGGCCGCTTCGACGCCGCGCGCCCCAAGCAGCCGACGCCGGTCACCGGCGAGGACCTCCTTCGCGCGGTGGAGCAGTTGCAAAATGGGGAGGCCCCGCCCGATCCCCAGTACCCGAGCATCGGCTGCTCGATCAAGTGGAAGCCGGGCAACCAGCCGGACTACTACGGCTAGTCGTCCTCGAGCGCGCGCCGGCGCCGGTTCGCCTCTCGGTCCACGAGCTCGTTCTCGGGATGGCCGGCGTGGCCCTTTAGCCAGTGCCAGTGCACCCGGTGACGGCGCACCTCGGCGAGGAGCGCCTCCCAGAGGTCGCGGTTTTTTACCGGGGTCCGCGCCGAGGTTCGCCAACCGTTTTGCTGCCAGCGCTCGAGCCAGCCCTCGGTGAAGGCCTTCCTCAAGTACTCGGAGTCGGTGTAAAGGTGCACCTCGCAGGGGCGGTTCAGGGCCCTCAGGGCCATGACCGCGGCGGTGAGCTCCATGCGGTTGTTGGTGGTGGGCTTCTCGGAGCCGCTGATCAGCTTCGTGTGCGCGCCGTACTTGAGGAGCGCGGCCCAACCCCCCCGGCCCTTATCGTCGGCGGAGCCGTCGGTGTAGACCTCGACCCGGCAGGGCTTCATTCCCACTCGATCGTCCCCGGAGGCTTCGAGGTGAGGTCGTAGACCACCCGGCCGATCTCGGGCACCTTACGGGGAATCGTCCGGGCGACCTCGTCGAGGAAGTCGTGGGGCAGGCGGGCCCAGTCGGCGGTCATGCCGTCCACGCTGGTCACCGCCCGGAGGACCAGGGTGTAACCGTAGCGCCGCTCGTCGCCGGCGACGCCCACGCTCCGGACCGGCAGGAGCACGGCGAGCGCCTGCCAGACCTCGCGGTAGAGGTTCCACTCCTTCAGGAGGCTAAGGAAGAGGTCGTCGGCGCGGCGGAGGATATCGAGCTTCTCCCGGTCCACCGGCCCCAGCACCCGGATCGCGAGGCCGGGTCCTGGGAAGGGGTGGCGAAGCCGGATCGTCTCGGGCAGGCCGAGCAAGCTCGCGAGCTCGCGGACCTCGTCCTTGAAGAGGTAGCGGAAGGGCTCTAAGAGCTCGAAGCCGAGCTCCTCGGGAAGCCCGCCCACGTTGTGGTGGCTCTTGATTTTGGCGGCGCTGAAGCCCTCGGCGCTCTCGATCACGTCGGGGTAGAGCGTGCCCTGGGCGAGGAAGCGGAAGGGGCCGGCTTCCCGGGCCACCTCCTCGAAGACCTCGATGAAGGTGTGGCCGATGATCCGGCGCTTCTCCTCGGGGTCGGAAACGCCGGAGAGGGCGCCCAGAAAACGATCGGAGGCGTCCACCACCCGAAGGTTCACGCCGAGCGGGCGGAGGGCCCGCTCGACCTCGGCCCGTTCGCCCAGCCGCAAGAGCCCGTGGTCCACGAAGACCGCGAGGTGCTCCACCCCCGCGCGGGCGAGCAGGAGGGCGAGGGTGGAGGAGTCCACGCCGCCGGAGACCGCGAGCAAGACCCGGTCCCGGCCGACGCGCTCCTCGACCTCGGCGAGCATGGCCTCGAGCACCCGCCCCGGGGTCCAGCCCCGGCGGAAACCGGCGTGGTCGAGGAAGTTTTCAAGGATCTCGAGCCCCTTCGGGGTGTGGCTGACCTCGGGGTGGAACTGCACCCCGAAGAACCGGCCGGCGGCGTCCTGGATGGCGGCGACGGGGTTCTCCTCGGTCTCGGCGACCACCCGCCAGCCCTCGGGGAGCCGGGTCACCGCGTCGGCGTGGCTCATCCAGACCTGCACCTCGCCGGACAGCCCCTCGAAAAGGGGACCCTCGTAGCGGGTCAGGACCGCCTTGCCGTACTCCGCCCGCCCCCGGCGCTCCACCACCCCGCTGAAGAACTGGGCCAGGTACTGCATGCCGTAGCAGATCCCGAGCACCGGCACCCGCCCCGAGAGCACCGCCGGGTCGGGGCGCGGCGCCCCCTCGGCGAAGACCGAGGAGGGTCCGCCGGAGAGCACGATGGCCTCCGGCTCCTCGCGCTCGATCTCGGCCCAGGAAGCGGTCCCCGGGAGGATCACCGAGTAGGCCCGAAGCTCGCGGAAGCGCCGGGCAATGAGCCGGGTGTACTGGGACCCGAAGTCCAGGACGACGACGGCCATACCGCGAGTCTACCGGCCGGAGAGCCGGATCGTCACCCGGCCCCCGAGCACCGGGACTTCGAGCGCGAAGGTCTTAGGCTTGTAGCCGGGGCTCTGCACCTCGAAGGTGTAAACCCCCTCGCGGTCGAAGCGGAGCTTGCCGGGGACCGGCGCGCGAAGCCCCACCTCCAGGCGCGAGCCCTCCGGGGCCGAGAGCAGCACGAGCTCGGCCCGCG
The DNA here is from genome assembly GCA_027023345.1 of Thermaceae bacterium. Taxonomy (GTDB): domain Bacteria; phylum Deinococcota; class Deinococci; order Deinococcales; family Marinithermaceae; genus WFXV01. The sequence goes on along the minus strand of JALVVO010000103.1, from coordinate 295 downwards.
CTTCCTCAGGGACCACGTCGAAGACCACCTCCTGCACGTAGGGGGGCGGCCGGCGGCGCCACCAGATCCCGCCGAGGACCGCGAGCAAGACAAGAAGGGCGGCAAGGACCAGCCCCCGCAGCACCCGGCGCCGCTCCGTCCGCGGGGCCTCGGGGGCCACTACCTCGAAGGCGGGGTCGGCGGGCTCGTCGATGCGCACCACCTCAGGCGGTTCCCAGGCGGGAGCCGGGGGCCGCTCGACCAGCGGCTCGGGCTTCGCCTCCTCCTCGGGCCGCTCCACGGGCTTCTTCACCCC
>JALVVO010000102.1 GCA_027023345.1 Thermaceae bacterium | reverse complement strand
GCCCAGGTGAGCGCCCCCGCCCCGCCCGACCGGACGTGGGGAAGCTGGTGCTTGAAGGGCAGGAGGAAGGCCACCAGCAGCAAGAACGCCCCGAAGACCCGCCGGAGGGTGCGGGCGTCGAGGCCCCGGGTGGCGCGGGCGCCGAAACGGGCCGCGGCCATGGCGGTGAAGGTGAGCAGCCCCGCCGCTACCCAGTCCACCGAGCCCCCGGCGGCGTAGGTGAGCGAGCCCACCACCGCGGTGAGGCTCACCGCCACCAGGCTGGTGCCGTGGGCGTGGTGCTGCGGCAGGCGGAGGATCCCGGCGAGGGCGGGAACGATCAGTACGCCGCCGCCCAGCCCTAGAAGGGCTCCGAAGGCGCCGGCGCCGAGCCCGATGAGAAAAGGCCCCATCGCAAGGGGACTATAGCACGCGCTCGAGCCGGTCCCGGTAGACCAGCTCGACCAGACCTACCGCCAGGAGCAGGGTGACCAGGCTGGTCCCGCCGTAGCTGACGAAGGGGAGGGTGATCCCCGTCACCGGGGCCACCCCCAGGGTGACCCCGACGTTGACCAGGACCTGGAACGCGATCATGGCGAAGACCCCCGCGACCACCAGCCGGTCCTCGAGGAAGGGGAGGGAGAGGGCAAGGGAGACCAGCCGCCAAAAGAGCAGGGCGTAGGCGAGGAGCAGGGCGAGCCCCCCGACGAGCCCCATCTCCTCCGCCACCACCGCGAAGATGAAGTCGGTGTGCCGGAAGGGGACGAAGCCGAGCTGGGACTGGGTGCCCTGGCCGTAGCCCTTGCCGGTGAGCCCGCCCGAGCCCACCGCGATCATCGACTGGATCACCTGAAAGCCGCTCCCTAGCGGGTCCCGCGTGGGGTTCAGGGCGGTGAGGATCCGCTCCTTCTGGTGGGGCAGGAGCCGGGGCCAGATCACGGTGGGAAAGAGCACGACCGCGGCCAGGGCGGCGGCGGCCAGGTGACGCCAGGGCAGGCCACGGACGAAGAAGACCCCGGCGGCGGTCGCGGCCATCACCATGGCCCCGCCGAGGTCGGGCTCGGCGGCGGTGAGGAGCACCGGCAGGGCGGCCACGAGGAGCGGGTAGGGGTAGTCGACGAGCCGCACCAGGGGGCGCCGCGACAGCACCCGGGCGAGCATGAGGATGAGGGCGAGCTTGGCGAACTCCGAGGGCTGGAAGCGAAGGGGCCCGAAGGCGAACCAGGCCCGGGCCCCGTTGACCTCTCGGCCGAAGACCAAGACCAGGGTCAAGAGCACGAGGGAAAGCAGATAGAGCCAGGGAACCAGGCGGAAGAGCCGGGCCTTGGAAAAAACCTGCAAGGAGGCCGCGGCCACGAGCCCGATCAGGAGCCAGACCGACTGGCGCACGACGAAGCCCGCGTCGGGGGCCGCGCTCGAGAGCACGAAGAGCCCGAAGAGCGAGAGCAAAAGGGCGAGCGCCAAAAGCCCCCAGTCGTAGTCCCAGCGAATGCGCAGGCTCACGGACGAACCGGGACCTCGGCGATGAGGACCACGTCGTCGCCGCGCTCCTCGAGGCGCACCTCGACCCCGCGTTCGTCGGCGGGGAAGTAGCGCCTCAAGACCTCGAGCAGCTCGGCCTTGAGCCCCTCGAGCTTGCCCGGGGGCAGCTTGGCCCGGTCGTAGGCGAGGACCAGCTTCAAGCGGTCGCGGGCCTTCTCCTTACTCTTCCGCCGACGCCAGAACCACATCTAGGCCCCCCCAAAGATGCGGCGGATGGCGGCCCAAAACCCCTTCCTGTCCTCGAGCGAGGGGAAGGGCACTTCCTCCCCGCGGATCCGCCGGGCGGTCTCGAGGAGCGCCCGGCCCGCCGCCGAGTTCGAGCGCAGCACCAGGGGCTCGCCGACGTTGGTGGAGACGAGCACCTGCTCGTCCTCGGGGATGATCCCGATGGGCTTTAAGCCCAGGATCTCGATCACGTCCTCCACCGCCAGCATGTCGCCGCGCCGGACCATCTCCGGCCGGATCCGGTTGATCACCAGGTAGTTCTCCTGGATACCCTGGGCCTCGAGCATTCCGATGATGCGATCGGCGTCCCGCACGCTCGAGACCTCGGGGTTCACCACCACGAGCGCCCCCTCGGCGGGAGCGGCGGCGGTCTTGAAGCCCTTCTCGATGCCGGCGGGGGAGTCGATCAGCACCCGGTCGAACCCCTCCTCCTCGAGGAGCTGACGGACGATCGCCCGGAAGCGCTCGGGGTCCAGCGCCTCCTTGTCGCGGGTCTGGGCGGCGGGGAGGAGGTAGAGCCCCTCCACGCGCTTGTCGCGAACCAGGGCCTTCTTCAGCTCGGTCCGTCCCTCGATGACGTCGATCAGGTCGAAGACCACCCGAGACTCGAGCCCCATCACCACGTCGAGGTTGCGGAGACCCACGTCCACGTCCACCACCGCGACCTTCTCGCCGAGGTGCGCCAGCGCGGTGCCGACGTTGGCGGTGGTGGTGGTCTTGCCCACCCCACCCTTGCCCGAAGTCACCACGATCGCCCGTGCTTCCACGTGGGTACCTCCTCGCCGCCTAAGATACACCGGGCCAAGGTCGGGACAAAAGCGAAATCGCACCGGAATACACTCAGGGCATGGGCAAGCGCAGCGAAGCCATCCTGGAACGGGACCGCCAGGTCGTCTCCACCAGCTACGTGCGGCCCTACCCCTTCGTCCCCGAGCGCGGCGAAGGGGTCTGGCTCTACGACGTGGACGGCCGGCGCTACCTCGACTTCATGGGCGGGATCGCGGTGAACACCACCGGCTACGCCCACCCGCGGGTGCTCGAGGCCGCCCGGGCGCAGATGGAGCGGTTCGTGCACATCTGCTTCTCGGACTTCGCCCACGAGCCGGTGGTCTCCCTGGCCGAACGGCTGGCGGCGAAGCTGGGGGGCAGCTACCGGGTCTACTTTGGCAACTCGGGCACCGAGGCGGTGGAGGCCGCCATCAAGCTCGTGCGCTACCATACCCGGCGACCCTACCTGCTCGCCTTCACTGGGGCCTTCCACGGCCGGACCCTGGGCAGCCTCTCGCTCACCAGCTCGAACCCCAAGTACCGCGAGGGCTTCGCACCCCTGCTCCCTGGGGTGGTGCACGTCCCCTTCCCCACCCC
>JALVVO010000101.1 GCA_027023345.1 Thermaceae bacterium | reverse complement strand
GAGTAGACGAGGCCCCGGCTTCGCCCCGCTGGCGGTGGACGAGGCCGGCCGGGGCCTCGTCTACTCCGACGGCCAGAGCCTCTATCTCCCGCCCCTTAGGGCCCTCGTCGACCGGCCCTTCTTCCCCGTCTTGGTTTACAACTTTCTCGCGCCCCACCTGCGGGCGGCAAAACCCCTGGGCACGGACGGGGTTTGGGCCCCGGGGGTCCGCGGGGGCGTCGCCTACGTGCTCGAGGCCCCCGGGGAGACCCTGCTGGCCCCGCCCCCGCGGGCCAGGCCCCTGGAGCGGGCGGGGCGGTCGCTCGCCCCCTTCCTCCTCCTCGGCGCCGCCGCCCTGACGCTCCTGGAGAGCCGGCTCGGGTAGACTCGGCCCATGCAGGTGCGACCGATCACCCCCGACGACGAACCCGCGCTCGCCGCCCTCGAGGTCCGGCTCCTCGCCCCCCACCAGACCCCGCGCACGGGGGCCGCGGCGCTCCGCTTCTTCTCCCGCACGGGGCACAGCTTCGTCGCCGAGGAGGGCGGTCGGGCCCGGGGCTTCGTGCTGGCGCAGGCCCTCTGGCAGGGCGACCGCGCCACCGTCCTCGTCACCCGGCTGCTGGCCGACGACCCCGAGGTTCGCCGGGCGCTCCTTTTGGCCCTCGTCAAGTCGGCCTACGACGCCGCCGCCTACGAGGTCGCCTGCCCCGCCGAGGACGAAGACGAGGCCCTCTTCGCCGAGCTCGACTTCGTGCCGGGACCGCGCCTCTTCGTGCGGGCGCTGGGGAGCCGCGGCGCGCGCGGGGCCCACCGCGGTGTTTTAGAATAGGGCGCATGAACCGGGTCCTGCTTGGCGTCCGGGGCGCCGAAACCGAGGAACAGATGCGGGTCATCACCGAGGCCCTCGCCCGCCTCGAGGGCGTCGCCAAGGTGGAGGTGCCCCAGCCCGGCCAGGTCCTGGTGGAGTACGACCCCCACCGGCTCACGGTCATGGACCTGATCCGGGCGGTTCGCGAGGAGGGCTTCCTCGCCGGGATGCTCTGACGTGGTATCCTGAAGGAGACGAGCGGCCGGGGCGCACCCCGCCGGGAAAAGCGTGAAATCCCCATAAAACCGAATCGCAACCCGTACCCCGAGCGAACGGGGTGGAAAGGAGCAGCATGTACAAGGACGCGTTTGGAACCTTGAAGACGCTTGAGACCGCGGCCGGCAAGGTCCGCTACTTCGACGTGATGGAGCTCGAGCGCCAGGGCATCGCCCCGGTCTCCAGGCTCCCCTTCTCCATCCGGGTGATGCTCGAAAGCCTCCTCCGGAACGTGGACGGATTCACCGTCACCGAGGAGGACGTGGTGCGCCTGGCGAACTGGAAGCCCGACCCCGGGGAGATCAACGTCCCCTTGAAGCTCGCCCGCGTCGTGCTCCAGGACTTCACCGGCGTGCCCGCGGTGGTGGACCTGGCGGCGATGCGGAGCGCCATGGGCCGCTTCGGCAAGGACCCGAAGAAGATCAACCCCCAGGTCCCCGCCGACCTGATCATCGACCACTCGGTGCAGGTGGACTTCTTCGGCACGGTCTACGCCTTTCCCAAGAACGTTGAGCTCGAGTACCGGCGGAACCGGGAGCGCTACCAGCTCCTGAAGTGGGGGCAGGGGGCGCTCTCCTCCTTCCGGGTCGTGCCCCCAGGGCAGGGCATCATCCACCAGGTCAACCTCGAGCACCTCGCCCGGGTGGTCATGACCCAGCGGGCCAACGGCGAGACCTACGCCTTCCCCGACAGCCTGGTCGGCACCGACAGCCACACGGCGATGATCAACGGCCTGGGCGTGCTCGGTTGGGGCGTGGGCGGGATCGAGGCCGAGGCGGTGATGCTCGGCCAGCCCTACTACATGCTCGCCCCCAGGGTAGTGGGCTTCAAGCTCACCGGCGAGCTCCCCGAGGGGGCCACCGCCACCGACCTGGTCCTTACCATCACCGAGATCCTCCGCAAGCACGGCGTGGTGGGCAAGTTCGTCGAGTTCTACGGCCCCGGGGTGGCCAAGCTCCCCCTCGCCGACCGCGCCACCATCGCCAACATGGCGCCGGAGTACGGCGCCACCATGGGCTTCTTCCCGGTGGACGAGGAGACCCTCCACTACCTCCGGCAGACCGCCCGGCCCGCGGAGCTCGTGGACCTGGTGGAGCGCTACACCAAGGCCACGGGGCTCTTCCGCACCGGCGAGGAGGAGACCCTCTACTCCGAGCACGTCGAGCTCGACATGTCCACCGTCGAGCCCAGCCTCGCCGGCCCCAAGCGCCCCCAGGACCGGGTCTCCCTCTCGGGGCTCAAGGCGAGCTTCAAAGAGCACCTCACCAAGCCGGTCACCGAGCGGGGCTTCGGGCTCGGCCCCGAGGAGCTCGACCGGCGGGTGCTGGTCAAGCGGGAGGACGAGGAGTTCGAGCTCCACCACGGCTCGGTGGTGATCGCCGCCATCACCTCCTGCACCAACACCTCCAACCCCTCGGTGATGATCGGCGCCGGCCTGCTCGCCAAGAAGGCGGTGGAGGCCGGCCTCGACACCAAACCCTGGGTGAAGACGAGCCTGGCCCCGGGCTCGCGGGTGGTCACCGACTACCTGGAGCGGGCCGGGCTGCTCCCCTTCCTGGAGGCGCTCCGCTTCCACCTGGTGGGCTACGGCTGCACCACCTGCATCGGGAACTCCGGTCCCCTGCCCGACGACGTCCGCCAGGCGATCGAGGAGGGGAACCTGGTGGCGGCGAGCGTCCTCTCCGGCAACCGGAACTTCGAGGGCCGGGTCAACCCCCACGTCAAGGCCAACTACCTGGCGAGCCCCATGCTGGTCGTCGCCTACGCGCTCGCCGGCCGGGTGGACATCGACCTCGCGAACGAACCCCTCGGCTACGACCCGAACGGCGAGCCCGTCTACCTGAGGGACATCTGGCCGAGCCAGGAAGAGATTCAGGCGGCGATCCGGCAAAGCCTCTCCCCCGAGCAGTTCGAAAAGGAGTACGCCTCGGTCTTCGAGGGCGACGAGCGCTGGAAGAGCCTCGAGGCCCCTTCCGGCGAGCTCTACGACTGGGACCCGAACTCGACCTACATCCAAGAACCGCCGTTCTTCAAGGAGATGCCGCTTGAGCCCGAGCCACCCAAGGACATCCGGGGCGCGCGGGTCCTCGCCCTCTTCGGCGACTCGATCACCACCGACCACATCTCCCCCGCCGGGGCCATCCCGCCGGACTCCCCCGCCGGCCGCTACCTGCTCGAGCGCGGGGTGCCGGTTTCCGAGTTCAACACCTACGGCTCCCGCCGCGGCAACCACGAGGTGATGATGCGCGGCACCTTCGCCAACATCCGCATCAAGAACCTGCTCCTCGGCGGCAAGGAGGGCGGCTACACGATCAAGTTCCCTGAGGGCGAGGAGATGTGGATCTTCGACGCGGCGATGAAGTACAAGGAGGAGGGCACGCCGCTCATCGTCCTCGCCGGCAAGGAGTACGGCACCGGCTCCTCCCGCGACTGGGCCGCGAAGGGCCCCGCCCTCCTCGGCGTGAAGGCGGTGATCGCCGAGAGCTTCGAGCGCATCCACCGCTCCAACCTGGTGGGCATGGGCATCCTTCCCCTCGAGTTCAAGCCCGGCGAGTCCTGGCGGTCCCTCGGCCTCACCGGGCACGAGGTCTACGACATCACCGGCATCGAGGAGGGCCTCGCGCCCCACAAGACCCTCACCGTCACCGCCCGCCGCGACGACGGCTCGACGGTGACCTTCGAGGTCACCGCCCGCCTCGATACCCCGGTCGAGGTCGAGTACTACAAGAACGGCGGCATCCTGCAAACGGTGCTGCGCAAACTCCTCCGAAGCTAGCCGCCCCACACCCTCACCTCCCCTACACCCGGGCCGCGGCCCGGGTGTAGGCTTTTTCCGTGCCCGCCTACGTCGGCTTCTACGCCGCCCGGCTGGAGATGCCCTGGGTACGGAGCCTTAAGGAAAAGCGGGCGCTCGTCCGCCCGGTGATCGAGAAGATCCGCGCCCGGTTTCCCGTCTCCGCCGCGCGCCTCGAGGGCCTCGACGTCCACGGCTGGGAGGCGGTGGGCTTCGTGGTGATCGGGAACGAGGCCGGCTGGGTCGAGGAGGTCCTCGTCCAGGTCGCCGCCTTCCTTCGGGCCAGCGGCGAGTACGCGGTCCGGGAGGAGCGGATCGAGGTCGTGCGCTGGGACACCGACGGCCTGCCCCTCGAGCCCTAGAATGGCGGCCATGGACCGGGCGCTGAGAAAGGAAGTCCTGAGGAAGCTCCACTACGGGGTCTACGTCGTCACCGCCCGCGAGGGCGAGGACTACTCGGGGGCGCTCATCACCTGGCTCTCCCAGGCCTCGCTGGAGCCCCCGCTGGTGATGATGGCCCTGCGCAAGGACTCCAAGGTCTACGAGCTGCTCAGGAAAACCGGCCGGGCGGCGGTGCACGTCCTGGCCGAGGACCAAAAGGCCCTCGCCGCCGACTTCTTCAAGGCGACGCGGGTCGAGGACGGGAAGCTCAACGGCCACCCCTTCCGGCTCGAGGAAGGGCTCCCAGTGCTCACCGAGGCGCCCTGGTACTTCCAGATCGAGGCCCGCGAGTGGGCCGAAGGCGGCGACCACGGGGTGCTGGTCGCCGAGGTGGTGGCGGTGGGCAAGAACGCGGAGGCCGAGCGAAGCCTCTGCCTCCGCGATACCGGCTGGAGCTACGGCGGCTAGGCCACGCGCTCGAGGGCGAGGGCGGTGGCCCCGCCGGTGCCGTGGCAGATGGCGGCGAGCCCGCGCTCGCCGTCCTTCTTCTCGAGCACGTTCAGGAGGGTGACCAAAATCCGCGCCCCCGAGGCCCCGATGGGGTGGCCGAGGGCGATCGCGCCGCCGAAGACGTTGAGCCGCTCCCGAGGCACGCCGAGGAGCCGCTCGAAGAGCAGGTTGTTGATGGCGAAGGCCTCGTTGTTCTCGAAGTAGTCGAAGTCGGCGATCGCCATGCCGAGCCGCTCGAGAAGCTTCTTCACCGCCGGGACCGGGGCCTCGGGGAAGCGCCAGGTGGGCCCCGCGCTGAAGGCGCCGCCCAGGATCCGGGCGCGAGGCTTTAGCCCGAAGCGCTCGATCGCCTCCTTGCTCGCGAGCAGGAGCGCCGCCGCCCCGTCGGAGATCTGGCTCGAGTTGCCGGCGGTGAAGACGCCGTCCTTCTTGAAGGCGGGGCGAAGCCCGGCGAGCGCCTCCGGCGTCGTGTCCGGCCGGATGCCCTCGTCGCGCTCGATCCGGACCGGGCCTTTTCGGGTCTTGACCTCGATCGGGGCGATCTCGGCGGCGAAGTCCCCGCGCTCGGTGGCCTCGGCCGCCCGCCGCTGGGAGAGGTAGGCGACCTCGTCGAGCTCGGAGCGGCCGAGGCCGAAGTCCTCGGCGAGCCGCTCGGCCTCGAGCCCCATCGGTTCATCGTTGGTGGGGTCGGTCAACCCGTCGTAGAGCAGGAGGTCCTTGACCTCCTCGGGCGCCCCCAGGAGGAACTTGTACCCCCAGCGCGCCCGGTGGGAGAGGAAGAAGCCCGCCTGGCTCATAGACTCGGTCCCGCCGGCGAGGACGAGCTCGGCCTCCCCCGCCCGGATCGCGGTGGCGGCGTTCATCACCGCCATCATCCCCTAGGAGCAGACCATGTCCACGGCGTAGCCGTCCTTCTCCTCCGGGATCCCGGCGAGGAAGGCCGCCTGCCGGGGGATGAGCTGGCCGTGGCCGGCGCGGAGGACGTTGCCGAAGACGTAGAAGTCGATCGCCTCGCCCCCCACCCCGGCGCGCTCGAGCGCCGCCCGCATGGCGTGGGCCGCGAGCTCGGCCGGAGTCTTGTCCTTGAGGCCACCGCCAAAACGCCCGATCGGCGTGCGCGCCGCGGATACGATGTAGACCTCGCGCATACGCCCATCCTACCTTGCGGCCGGGCACCTGCGGTGCTAGACTAAAGTTGACAAGAGTTTTGATAGGTTTTGTGAAAGGGGGTACCGGTATGCGGAAGTACGTGCGCCGGGTCCTGGCCGCGGCCAATGTCCGCGGCGAGGTGGAGAACGTCGAGCGCCTGGCCCAGGTGATCGAGGACGCCGACGTGGACGCGATCGCCCTGGTCGGCGACCTGGCCGGCAAGGAGAAGAAGGCGGAGGGCTACCGGGCCGTCTTCAAGGCCCTGGCCAAGCTCAACAAGCCCGCCTTCTACGTGCCGGGGCCGAACGACGCGCCGGTCCACGAGTACCTCAGGGAGGCCTACAACATCGAGGTGGTCTTCCCCTTCCTCCACGGCGTGCACGGCACCTTCGGCTTTGGCCCCGGCTACGTCGCCTTCGCGGGCATGGGCGGGGAGATCGTGGACGATCCCGACTTCGTGCGGGAGGAGGTCCAGGCCCTGCGCTACCCGGGCTGGGAGGCCGAGTACCGGTTGAAGGTGCTCCGGGAGCTCAAGGACTACCAGAAGGTCTTCCTCTTCGCCACCCAGCCGCTGCACAAGGGCCTGGGCGAGGCCGGAAGCGAGGTGGTCGCCGAGCTGATCAAGACCTACGCGCCCCGGCTCGCCATCGTCGCCGGGCCCAACCTCCCCGGCCCCGACCTCAAGCACGAGATGCTCGGCACCACCCTGGTAGTCATGCCCGGCTCGCTGGCCGAGGGCGACTTCAGCGTGATTGACCTCCACACCCAGAAGATCGAGACCGGGAACGTCCGCTAGGCCCAGGCCACCGGACGAATCCCGGAGGCGACGAGGGCCTCGCCGATCGCGGCCTTGAGCTCGGCGAGGCCCTCGCCCTGCTCTGCCGAGACGGGGACCCCGCCGTAGCGCTCGCGGGCGAGCTCGAGGTCGTAGGGGTCGGCGCGGTCGATCTTGTTGAGGGCGAGCACCACCGGGCGCTCGATGCCGAGCTCGGCAAGGAGCGCTTCCACCGCCCGCTTGCGCTCGTCGAACCCCTCCTCGGAGACGTCGAGCACGTGGAGCAAGAGGTCGGCGTCGGAAAGCTCCTCCAAGGTGGCGCGGAAGGCGGTGATCAGGTCCTCGGGCATCTCGCGGATGAAGCCCACGGTGTCGGCGTAGAGCACCTCGCCCACCCCGGGCAGAAAGCCCCGGCGCACGAGCGGCCTTAAGGTAGCGAAGAGCTTGTCCTCACCGGCCTCGCCCTTCTTGGCGAGCGCCCGGGCCAGGGTGGTCTTGCCCGCGTTGGTGTAGCCCACCACCGCCACCACCGGCACGCCCCGCCGCCGCCTCTGCTTCCTCGCCTCCCGCCGGCGCCGGGCGATGCGCTCGAGCTCGCGGGAGAGATCCTGAATGCGCTTTTGCAGCCGGCGCCGGTCGACCTCGAGCTTGGTCTCGCCGGGCCCCCGGGTACCGATCCCGCCGCCCAACCGGCTCATCGCCTGGCCGCGGCCGACGAGCCGGGGCAGGAGGTATTTGAGCTGGGCGAGCTCCACCTGGGCCTTGGCCTCGGGGGTGCGGGCGTGCTGGGCGAAGATGTCGAGGATGAGCTGGGTGCGGTCCAGGACCTTCATCTGGGTCAGGCGCTCGATCTCCCGGGCCTGGGCGGGGGTGAGCTCGAGCCCGAAGATCAGCGTCCCGGCGTTCTGGTGGTAGGCGACCGAGACCAGCTCCTCGAGCTTGCCCCGCCCCACCAGGGTGCGGGGGTCGGGGTGGGGGCGGTAGACGAGCTCGGCGTGCACCACCACGCCGCCCGCGCTCTGGGCGAGCTCGGCGAGCTCCCGAAGGGCGGCCTCGGCCCGCGGCCCCTCGCCGCGGTCCACCCCGACCAGGACCACCCGCTCGCCGGCGCCGTCCTCGAGCGCAAGGAGCCGCGCCTGCCGGCCGAACTCCTCCTCCAGCGCCGCGACCAACCCGCCGAGGTCGAAGTCGAGCCAGGCCTCGTAGGGCCGCTCGGGCAGGACCCGCCAGTCCTCCTCCTCGGAGGAGGGCGGCACCAGATGGGCGAGCTGGGCCCGCCTGGGCCGGCCGTCCTCGACCTCGAGCACCGCGATGGCGTCAAGCCGGTTCAAGAACAAGACCGAGAGGTCCGGGCGGGAAAGCCCGCCGGCCCCGGTATGGGTGTGCAGGAGGTAGTAGCCAGAAAGCCGGTGCTCGGCCCAGGGGCGCTCGGGGATGGGGAGCTCCTTCGCGTCCCCCACCGCGACCCGGAGGACGTGCCCCTTTCGGTCCACGAGCAGCGAGAGGGGCCGCCCGACCTCGGCGGTGAGCTCGGCGAGGCGGTGGGCGAGCTCGCCGCTGTAGACCCGCCCCGGGGGAAAGCGGCGCCGGTAGAGACCGGCGACCCTCTTGGCTGTGCTGGGCTTGAGTCCTTGCGTGCGTCCGTAGACCTTCTGGATGCTTCTTCACCCGCCGGTGGCGCCGTGGTCGTCGCTACCGGCTTCTATAGTATAGCATGAGTCCGGGATGCGACGCGCCCTCGCCCTGGCTTTTCTCCTCGTCCCCGCGCTCGCGGCCGAGGCCATCGTCGTCCTCGGCGCCGCCCAGTGGAACGGCCGGCCCTCGCCGGTCTTCGCCGCCCGGCTCGAGCTCGCCGCCCGCCTCTTCCGCGAGGGCAAGGCGCCCCTCGTCCTGGTCACCGGAGGCCGCGCCGAGGGCGCCCGCTACGCCGAGGGCGAGGTGGGCTGCCGCTACCTCGAGGCGCGGGGCCTGCCCCGCGCCGCCCTTCGCTGCGAGACCGAAAGCCGGAGCACCTGGGAAAACCTCAAAGCCGCCCGCCGCCTCTTCGGACCCGCGGAGGTGATCGTCGTCACCGACGCGCCCCACCTGCCCCGGGCCCTCCTCTACGCCAGGCGGCTCGGGCTCAGGGCCCGGGGGGCGGCGGTCCAGGGGCGCTTCGCGCTCCGCTACCGGTGGCGGGAGCGGCTCTACTACCTCCTGAGCCTGGCGCTCCCCGCCCCGCCCTAGCCCTCGCCCCGGTCGTGCTTTTCCAGGCTCGCCAGGTAGCCCTCGAGCAATCCGCGGAACTGCTCGAGGAAGAGCTCGCGCTCCTTCTTGAGGCGTTCGAGGTCGCGCTGCAGGCGCTTGAGGTGCTCCATCGCCTCGCGCAGGGTGCGCTCCTTGGCGGCCTCGGCCTCGGCCCGGATCAGCTTGGCCTCGCGCTCGGCCTGGGCCCGGACCTCGCGGGCGATGCGCTCGGCGGCGACCACCGCCCGCTTGAGCTCGGCCTCCCCCTCGCGGGCCTCGGCCAGCGCGTGCTCGAGCTCCTCGACCCGCTTCTTGCACGCCGAGAGCTGCTCCTCCAGGGCGGAGACGAAGTCGGCCACCTGGCCCAGGTAGGCGCGCACCTCCTCGACGTCGTAGCCGCGCACCTTGCGGCGAAACTCCTGGTAGCGGATGTCCAGCGGGTTAAAGCTCATCGAAGACCGCCCTTCCCACCCGAACGAGGGTGGCCCCCTCCTCGACCGCGAGCTCGAAGTCCTCGCTCATGCCCATCGAGCGCTCGGGGAGATTATACCGGTCAGCAAGCCGACTGAGCTCGGCGAAGACCGCCCGCAAGCGCCGGGGGTCGGCGCGACGGGGGGCCACCGTCATCAGCCCCACCACCCGAAGACGCGGAAGCTCCCCCAGGGCCCCGAGCAGGTCGGGTAGCGCCTCGGGAAGCACCCCGTGCTTTTGCGGCTCCCGCCCGACGTTGACCTCGACCAGGACCTCGAGCACCCGTTCGAGCCGCCGGTTCAGGGCCTCGGCCACCCTAAGGGATTCCAGCGAGTGGACGAGGGCGAAGCGCCCCATGAACTTCGCCTTGTTCCGCTGCAGGGGGCCGATGAAGTGAAAGGTCGCCCCAGATAGCGCCTCGATCTTTGGTAGCGCCTCCTGCACCCGCGACTCCCCCAAGGGGAAGTCGCCGTAGGCGAGGACCTTTTCCCGGATCTCCTCCGGGGAACGGCCCTTGGTCACCGCGACCAGGCGCACCCCGGAGGGGTCCCTCCCCGCCCGCCGCGCGGCCCGCTCGATGCGCGCGAGGACCTCGGGAAGCCCCATCTAGAGCGCGGCGACGAAGGCCTTGACCAGCCGGCGGAAGACCGGACCGGTGCGCTCGGCGACCGCCAAGACCTCCTCTTCGGTGGCGTGGTGCTCGCGATCGGGGATGGCCATGTCGGTGATGGTGGAGACCGCCACCACCCGGGCCCCGAGGTGGCGGAGCGCGATCACCTCCGGCACGGTGCTCATGCCGATGGCGTCGGCCCCGAACCCCCGCAGCATGCGGAGCTCGGCCCGGGAGGCGAAGTTGGGCCCGGCGACGGCGACGTAGACCCCCTCGCGAAGGAGGATCCGCTCTTTGAGCGCCACTTCCCTAAAAAGCCCCCTAAGCTCGGGGTCGTAGGCGTCGAACATCACCGGGAAGCGGGGGCCGAGCCGCTCGTCGTTGGGGCCCCGGAGGGGGGTCGCGCCGGTGAAGTTGATGTAGTCGCTGTGGAGCATGAGCTCGCCGGCGGAAAAAAGGGGGTTGAGCCCGCCCGCCGCCGAGGTCAGGAGGAAGGTCCTCGCCCCCAGGAAGTAGCCGACGCGCACCGGGAAGACCACCTCGGCCATGCCGTAGCCCTCGTAGTAGTGGACCCGGCCCTTGTAGACCAGGACGCGCTTTCCCTCCAGGCGACCGAAGATGAGCTTGCCCTCGTGCCCGGGGGCGGTGGAGACGGGAAAGTGCGGGAGCTCGCCGTAGGGGATCACCGCCTCGGCCTCGACCTCGTCGGCGAGCGGCCCGAGCCCGGAGCCGAGGACGATGGCCAGCTCGAGCTCGAAGTCGGTGCGCTCGCGCACCGCCCGCACGCTTTCCTGGATGCGCTCGAAAAGCCCTTCCATGCCTCGATTGTACTCTCACCGCCGCTTCACCGGGGAACCATAGTTTATCCCCATGCGAAGGGGACTCCTGCTCGCGCTTTTGCTCTTCCTCCCGGCCCTCGCCGCCCCCGTCCGCGAGGTGCGGGTCGAGGGCGCCGGGCCGGTGCTCGCCACCCTGGCCGAGATCGCACTGCCCGTGCGCCCGGGGGACGAGGTGAACCCGGACGAGCTTTCCCGCCTCGCCGAGGCGGTGCGGTCCACCGGCTACTTCGAGTCGGTCGCGGTCGAGTTCAAGGACGGCGTCCTCCTCGTCCGCGTGCGCCCCTACCCCAAGATCGCCGAGGTCAAGATCGAGGCCCGGGCCTTCGCCCCGGAGAAGCTCGCCGCCTACCTGGCCGACCAGCTCGCGCTCGAGCCCGGGGCCACCTACAACCCGCGAAAGGCCGAGCAGGCGCGGGAGCTGCTGGCCGAGCTCTACCGGCGCCAGGGCTTCCCCTTCACCCCGGAGGTGAAGCTCGAGGTCAGCCGCGACGAGGAGGGAGTACGCCTGGCTTACCGGGTCGTCGAGGAGGTCCCACTCCGGGGGATCCGCATCCAGGGGGCGCACTGGGTCCCCGAGGAGGCGATCAAGGCCGCCTTCACCCCGCTCGTGCGCGGGGGCAAGTTCGTCTGGTCCCTCTACCTGGAAGCGGTCGGGCAGGTGGGCCGGCTCTACGCCGAGCGGGGCTACCGGGGAAGCGGCGTGGATCCCCAGCGCACCCGGCTCGCCGACGGGGTCCTCGAGCTCGTCCTCCGCGAGCTTAGGGTGTCGGCGGTGGACCCGGACGGCCTGCCCTACGCCCCGATCAAGGTCGGCGACCCCTTCAACTACGACCGGCTGGTGGACGCGGTGGCCGAGCTCACCCGCGAGCTCGGCCGCGAGGTGCGCTTTTTCGCCGAGCAGGAAAAGGACGGCGTCCGGGTCCGCTTCGAGCTCGGCGAGGTGAAGTACGGGCCCATCCAGGCCATCCGCATCGAGGGGGCCACCGCATTCCCCGAGGAGGAGCTCAAGGCGGTGCTGGTGCAGAAGGTGGGCGACCCCTTCTCGCCCCAGCTCGCCCAGGCCGACTTCGAGCGCCTGCTCGCCTACTACCAGAAGGCCGGGTACGCGCTGGTGCCGAAGCCCGACTACCGGTTCGAGGACGGAACCTACGTGATCCGGCTTCGGGAAGTGCGGATCGCCGGCTACCGCCTTGCGTGGAAGGGCGGCCACCGCACCCAGGACTTCGTCGTCCTCCGCGAGTTCCCCAAGCCGGGCGCGCTCTTCTCGGTCCCCGCGATCCGCGAGGGGATCGGCAAGCTCCTGAGGCTCGGGATCCTCGCCGGGCCCCCGGCGGTGCGCACGGCGGAGGGGCCCTCGGAGGACCGGGTGGTGGTGGAGCTCGAGCTCGAGGAGGCCAAGACGGTGGTCATCGCCCCCGCCGTCGCCTGGTCGAGCCAGAGCGGCTGGAGCGGGCAGGTGAGCCTCTCCGACAAGAACCTCTGGGGCCGGGCCCACCAGGCGAGCCTCAACCTCTCCTTCGTCGAGAACGACGCCGGCGACAACCTCTCCTTCACCCTCTCCTACCGGATCCCCTGGCTCTACCTGGACCTCCTCGACTTCCAGGAAACCCCCACCTCCACGAGCTTCGCCGCCTACTCGATCCCCTACGGCAACTTCAAGCTCAAGGACGGGGAGACCGACACCGGCTGGGAGTACACCGAACGCCGCTCCGGCCTCTCCTTCTCGGTCTCGCGGCCGCTCACCGAGGAAATCACCCTCGCCGCCGGGGTCGAGGGGCAGTGGGTGGAGACCGAGCTCGAGACCCTGGACCCGCCGGACGCCTCGAGCTACAGCGAGGCCGACGCCCGCGCCCTGCTCCCCGCCAACTACGCCAACGCCCTGGCCACCGCCACCCTCACCTACAGCGACGCCGACGACCCCTTCTACCCCACCACCGGCCGGGTCGCGACCGCCCACGTCGGCTACGGTCTGGTCTTCCCCGAGGGCGAGGCCGCCGAGGGCTTCGCCCCCCTCTGGGCCGCTTACAAGACCTACGCCGCCCAGGACGCGGAGGGGCGGGGGGTCTTCGCC
>JALVVO010000100.1 GCA_027023345.1 Thermaceae bacterium | reverse complement strand
GGGTGCTGAGGCGGCGGGACCTCGAGCGGGCCGAGCTCCTCGGCCTCGGTGACGCCCCCGCCAAGGGGTTCTTGCACCCGCCGGTGATGCTCCCCAAGGACGCCCCCCTCGCCCTCGCCGAGCGGGCGCTCAAGGAGGGCGCGGGGCGCGTCCTGGTGACCGACGGCGGCCGGGTGGTGGGGATCTTCACCCGCACCGACCTCTACCAGCGCGAGGGTGAGCCTCCGGGACTCGCCGAGGAGGTGCTCGCCCGGCTCCCCGCGGGGGCCCGCAAGGTGCTGGAGGTGCTCGCGGCCCGCTTCCCCAAGGCGGCGATCTACCTCGTCGGCGGGGCGGTCCGGGACGCCCTCCTGGGCGAGGTCGGCCCCGACCTGGATCTGGTGATCGAGGGGGTGTCCGCCGAGCGGGCGGCCCGGGCGCTCGCCGAGGAGCTCGGGGGCGAGGTCGAGTCCTTTCCCGCCTTCGCCACCGCGAGGGTGCGGCTTTCGAGCGGGACGCGGGTGGACCTCGCGAACCCCCGGGAGGAGCGCTACCCCCGCCCCGGCGCCCTCCCCGAGGTGCGGCCCAGTACCCTCGAGCGCGACCTGCGCCGGCGCGACTTCACCGTGAACGCGATGGCCCTCCGGGTGCACCCCGGACCCCCCGCGCTCTTGGACCCCTACGGGGGGCTTTCCGACCTCAGGGAAAAGCGCTTAAAGCCCCTCTCCCCGGTGGCCTTCGTCGAGGACCCGAGCCGGATCCTGAGGGGGCTTAGGCTCGCCGCCCGTCTCGGCTTCCGCCTGACCCCGGAGGCCGAGGCCCAACTTGCGGCCGCGCTTTCCCCCGAGGTTTTGAAGACCGCTTCCAAGAGCCGCCTCAAGGACGAGCTCCTCCTTGCCCTCGAGGAGCCCTCGCCGCAAAAGGTGCTCGAGCTCTTCGATCGCTACGGGGTTTTGGAAAAGGTCTTCGGCCTAAGGCTCGACGAGCCGCTTTGGGAAGCGATCCGCCGCCTCGAGGCCGGCCGTCCCGAGGTGGCCGCGCCCCCGGAGGCCTACCTCTACCTGCTCGCCGCCGCCGCCCCCGACCCCGAGGCCTTCGCCCGCCGCTTCGGCCTTCCCCGGACGATCGCCGAGGGGGCGAGGAGACTAAGGCACCCGCCGGCCGACCCCGAGCGGGTGCGCGAGCTGGGGGAGGCCTTCGTGAGTGCCTTCCTCGCCCGCTACCCCGACCGCGAGGCCTGGCTTCGCGTCCGGCGCCGCCACCTCCGCGGGCGGGACCTGCTCGCGCTCGGCATGAAGCCCGGACCGGCGGTGGGGCGGATCCTCCGCGAGGTGGCCGCCGCCCGGGAGCGGGGCGAGGTCCAGAGCTTCGAGGAAGAACTCATGCTCGCCCGTAAACTGATGGAAGCCTATGGGTCTTCTTAGCTACCTTTCCGAGCCCCTCCTCTTCCTGGTGGCCTTCGCCGCCGCCGCCTTTGGTCTCGTCGTCCACAACCTCGCCCAGGCCTGGCTCGCCGACCGCTTCGGCGACCCCAATCCCCGCCGCTACGGGTTCTTGACCTTGGAGCCCCGGGTCCACCTCGATCCCATCGGGCTTTTGCTCCTTCTGCTCCTGGGTTTTGGCTGGCCGCGGTTCGTTCCCTACCGGGTCTACGGCCGGCGGGAGGCATGGGTCGCGCTCATGGGGCCGCTTGGGTTTTTGCTCGCGTCCTTCGTCTACCTCCTCCTCGTCCGCGTGCTACCCCGGGGCATGGGGCTTTTTCCCGTGGTGCAGGGGCTCGAGCTCGCCTCCTTCTTGATGATCGGGCACGCCGTGGTCTACCTCTTTCCCGTCCCACCCCTGGACGGCGCCCGGGTGGCGAGGGCGCTCGGGGGCCCCGAGGTCCGGCGTCTGCTCGCCCAGATCGAGTCCTGGGGGCCGGTGGGCTTCATCCTGATCTTCCTGGTGCTCTCCTACACCGGCGTGCTCGGGGCGCTCGAGCGCGGGGTCTACGGCTTCTTCCTCCGCGTCTTCGCGGTCTTGGGGGTTTGAGATGCTGATCCAGCTCCTCGCCGAGGACCCGCTCGCCTTCTTCCTGATCGTGCTCGCGCTGGTCTTCGCCCTCGTACTCCACGAGCTCGGCCACGCTGCGGCGGCGCTTTACTTCGGCGACGACACCGCGAAGCGCATGGGCCGGCTCACCCTGAACCCGCTGGCCCACCTCGACCCCTTGGGCACCCTGCTTTTGCTCTTTGTGGGCTTCGGCTGGGCGAAGCCGGTGCCGATTAACCCCTTAAGATTTCGCAACTACCGCCTCGGGCTCTTCGTGGTCTCGATCGCCGGGATCCTGGTCAACCTGGTCCTCGCGGTGCTGGCCGCGCTCCTTTTGAAGGCGCTCTTCGCCCGTTTCCCTGGGGAGGTGCTCGCCGCCTTCCAGGGGGCGAACACCATGGTCGGGTCGCTCGCGCTCGCGGTCTACTACTTCGCCTCCCTGAACCTGGTGCTCGCGGTCTTCAACCTGCTTCCGATTCCGCCGCTGGATGGCTCGAAGATCCTGCAGTCGCTCCTGCCCCTGCGCTGGCACCGCCTGCTCTGGGAGCTCGAGCGCTATAGTTGGCTTAGCTTCCTCTTGATCGTCACCGTGCTCCGCGATCCCGTGCACCAGGTGATCGCCGCCACCCAGCGGGCCTTCCTCGACCTCTTTTTCTGAGTAGAATCGGCCCGATGCAGGCGCACGCGATCGCCCAGGCGGTGAAGGCGGGCCGGCTCGACCCGGTGGAGCTGGTACGGGAGACCCTTGCCCGGATCGAGCGGGAGGACGCCGGGATCCACGCCTTTTTGACCCTGAACCCCGAGGCCGAGGCGGAGGCCGCCCGCGTCGCCGAGCGGGTGCGCGCGGGCGAGGACCTGCCGCTCGCCGGGGTGCCGCTCGCGGTCAAGGACAACCTCGTCACCCGGGGCCTGGTCACCACCGCGGGCTCGAGGATCCTCGAGAACTTCGTCCCCCCCTACACCGCCACCGCGGTGCGGCGGATGCAGGAGGCCGGGGCGGTGGTGGTGGGCAAGACCAACCTCGACGAGTTCGCCATGGGCTCCTCCACCGAGCACTCGGCCTTCGGGCCCACCAAGAACCCCCACGACCCCACCCGGGTGCCGGGGGG
>JALVVO010000099.1 GCA_027023345.1 Thermaceae bacterium | reverse complement strand
GAGCTCGCCTTCGCGGAAGGCCACCGGGGCCTCCTCGGTCACCGGGCCCTCGGCGTCCAGGGTGGGGGTGGTGGCGCCGAAGCTGATCCAGGCGAGGTACTCCTTCTCGTCGGCGGAGAGGAAGGGAATCAGCTTGGTGTGGGGGTGGCTCGCCACCACCAAAAGCCCGGTGGCCAGGGGGTCGAGGGTGCCGGTGTGGCCCACCCGGCGGACCCCGAGCGCCTTCCGGGCGGCGTCCACCACGTCGTGGGAGGTCATGCCGAGGGGCTTGTCCACGGCGAAAAGCGGCATCTGGGGGCATTCTCGCCCCCCTGGGGGCGGATTGCAAGCCGGGGTAGGGTGAAGGGCGTGGGCGAGCGGTTGCAAAAGTACCTGGCCCGAGCCGGGGTGGCCTCGCGCCGCAAGGCCGAGGAGCTGATCCGATCCGGGCGGGTGACGGTCAACGGCCGGGTGGCCCGGCTCGGCGAGCGGGTGCCCGAGGGCGCCGAGGTGCGGGTGGACGGGAAGCCCGTCCGGCCGCCTGATGAGCGCGTGGTCCTCGTGCTCCACAAGCCCCGCGGCTACACCACGACGAAGCGCGATCCCCACGCCGAGCGCACCGTCTACGAGCTTGTTCCCGACCTTCCCGGACTGGTGGCGGTGGGCCGGCTCGACCGGGACTCGGAGGGGCTTTTGCTCTTTACCAACTGGGGGGAGCTCGCCCACCGCCTCACCCACCCGCGCTACCGGGTGGAACGGGTCTACCGGGTGACGAGCCGCCGGGGAACGCCGCCGATTCACCTGCTCAAGCGGCTCGAGCGCGGCGTGGTGGAGGGCGGCGAGCGCCTCTCGGCCAAGAAGGCCCGGCCCGCCCCCCACGGCGCGGTGCTCACCCTGACCGAGGGGAAAAAGCGCGAGGTCCGCCGGATGATGCGGGCGATCGGCTACCCCGTCGAGCGGCTCTTGCGGGTGAAGTACGGGCCCGTTCGGCTCGGGGGACTGGCGCCCGGGCGCTGGCGGCGGCTTTCCGAGGAAGAGGTGGCAAAGCTCGCCCGGGCGGTGGGGCTATTCGAGGAGGAGTAGCGGTGGCGGCGATCCTGATCGTCCTCGGCGTCTTCCTCCTCTACCTCGGCGGCGAGCTGCTCGTGAAGAACGCCTCCCTCCTCGCCCGGGCGCTCGGAATGAGCCCGCTCGTCGTCGGGCTTACCGTGGTGGCCTTCGGCACCTCGGCCCCCGAGCTCGCGGCGAGCCTGGCCGCGGCGCTTCGGGGCGCGCCCGAGGTCGCGTTCGGCAACGTGGTGGGCTCGAACGCGGCGAACCTCGGGCTGATCCTTTCGCTCGCCGCGCTCATCCGCCCGATCCGGGCCCAGGCCCGCTTTCTCAGGCGGGAGCTCCCCTTCATGGTGGCGGTGGCGGGGCTATTGATCGCGGTCGCCGCCGACGGCCGGGTGGCCCGGCTCGAGGGGGGCTTTTTGCTCTTGCTCCTCTTCTTCTACCTTTTCGTCCTCCTCCGCGACCGGGAGGTGCCCGAGGTCGAGGCCGAGTTCGCCGCCGAGTACGGCCGGGCGGCTCGGTTCGTCCTCCGGCGGCTTTTCTTCGTCCTGATCGGGGTCTTTTTGCTCGCGGTGGGCTCGAGCGCCCTGGTCGAGGGGGCGGTGGCGGTGGCCCGGGCCCTGGGGGTGAGCGAGCGGGCGATCGGGCTTTCGGTGGTGGCGCTCGGGACCAGCCTCCCCGAGCTCGCCGCCGCCCTGGTCGCCGCCCTCCGCCGCGAGGGGGACATCTTGCTCGGTAACGTGGTGGGCTCGAACGTCTTCAACGTGCTCGGGATCCTGGGGACGGTGGCGGCGGTGAAACCGCTCTCCCTCGCCGGAGGGATCGGCCCCGACCTTCTTGGGATGGCCGGCCTCTCCCTCCTCGCCTGGGCCTTCCTCTGGACCGGGATGCGGCTTGGGCGAAGGGAGGCGGCGGCGCTGCTCCTCGGGTACCTGGCCTTCGTGGGGGCGGTTTTTTAAGGGGGGCCACCCGGGCCCCCCTTCGCGGGCTACTTACGCGAGGGCGGCGTGACCTCCCGCTGGTGCGGGGTAGGGACGTACTGGACGCTGGGCCGGCCCATCTGGGGCTGGGGGTAGAGCTCCATGAGCTCGTAGACCTCCTTCGGCATCTCGGTGTTCACCGGGAGGCCGAGCTCCTTCGCGAAGTCCGCGAAGATCGGGTAGTCGTGGGTCCAGGTGCCCTGGGAGAGGGTCTCGGCCACCTCTTCGGCCTTCTCCTTGGGCATCTTGTCGGCGAGGAGCTCTAGGACGAACGCCTTGACCTGGCGCAGGGCCTTTTTGGAGACGTCGGCGTAAATCAGGGTCTGGTCGTCGATGTCCTTGGCTTCCTTTTGCTCGAGCACCTTCACGATCGAGGCCGCCGGGTACTGCCCGAGCTGGGGGTCCACCGGGCCGAGGACGGCGTTTTCGTCCATCACGATCTCGTCTGCGCCGAGGGCGATCAGGGTGCCGCCCGACATGGCGTAGTGGGGCACGAAGACCGTCACCTTGGCGGGGTGCTTTTTGAGCGCCCGGGCGATCTGCTCGGCGGCGAGCACGAGGCCCCCGGGGGTGTGGATGATCAGGTCGATGGGCACGTTGTCGTCGGTCATGCGGATGGCGCGGAGGACGTGCTCGGAGTCGTCGATGGTGATGAAGCGGGAGAAGGGGATCCCGAGGAAGCTGATCGCCTCCTGCCGGTGGATCAGGGTGATCACCCTCGAGCCCCGCTTCTTCTCGAGCTCCGCCATCTTCCGGGCGCGGGCGGCGAAGAGCGCCTGCTGCTGCATGTAGGGCGAGAGCATGGAGAAGACGATGAAGAGCCAAAAGAGCAACGAGATCGGGTCCATCCCTACCTCCCTTCCCTAAGCTTAACCGGGGCGGCGGCGAAGGCGTACCAGGAGGGCGCCGCGCGGTAGGGACGGCGCTCGGCGAGGAGCGGGGCCAGCGCCGCGCCCACCAAAAACCCTCCGACGTGCGCCCACCAGGCCACCCCGGGAACGCCCATGAGGCCGTAGAGGAACTGCACAAAAAGCCAGTAGGCGGCGTAGACCGCTGCCGGGAGCCAGAAGAAAAAGGGCAGGAAGAACCAGACCAGGGTGAGGATCTGGGCGT
>JALVVO010000098.1 GCA_027023345.1 Thermaceae bacterium | reverse complement strand
CCACCTGCCCGAGTGGCTCCACTACTACAACTGGCACCGGCCACACACCAGCTTGGACAACCGAGCACCCATCTCACGCTTGGGGCTTAGTGTGAACAACGTGGTGAGACTGCACAGCTAGGCGAAGGCGGACTGGAGGAAGACCAGAAGCTCCTCGGCGTAGGCGGCGAGGTGCTGGGCGGAGCGGGCGGGGTCGGGGCTTTCCAGGCGGTGGTCGGCCCCCTCGATCCAGAGCTTCCTCAGCCCCGGCCCCGACAGGGCGTCCCAGATCTCCTTGGGGGCGTAGGGGTCCTCGCTCCCCGCCACCGCGAGCCCGCGCCGCTCGCGGGCGAGGGCGTTTCGCACCGCGGTCTGGCCCAGAAGGGGGGTGAGCCAGACCCGGGCCCAGGGCCGATCCAGCTCGGCGAGCGGCGCCACCGCCAGAGCCAGGGTCCCCGCCGACTTGCCCGAGAGCACCACCCGGGGCGCCCGCTCCCCGGCCCAAGCCAGGGCGGTGTGGGCGAGCTCCTCGAGCAGCCGCCCACGGTTTTGCCGGGGAAGGGCGTGGAGGTCGTAGGCGAGCTCGAGCACCCCGAAGCCGAGGTAGAGCCCCGCCTTGCGGGTGTAGTAGAGCAGGGGGTAGTCCGGGGGGTAGTTGAGCCCGGGGAAGACCAGGAGGAGCCCCTGCCCCTCGCCCTCGTGATACCGCAAAGGAACACGACCGTATTT
This sequence comes from Thermaceae bacterium, assembly GCA_027023345.1. GTDB lineage: Bacteria > Deinococcota > Deinococci > Deinococcales > Marinithermaceae > WFXV01. Next base: position 2,418 of record JALVVO010000098.1, on the reverse strand, counting down.
GGTAGCAAATTCCATCCAAGTTCGATGCTAGCCCCAGCCAGGTAAAAGGTTGGGTCAAGAGACCAGGCCCCGGGCAAGGTCCGGGGCCTTTCTCCACCGGGGACGGCGTTAGTCCAGGAAGTCCCGGAGCTTACGGGTCCTGGACTCGTGGTACTTGAGCTTCCGGAGCGCCTTGTTCTCGATCTGGCGGATCCGCTCGCGGGTGACGCCGAAGTAGGCGCCGACCTCTTCGAGGGTGTGCTCCCGCCCGTCGATCAGCCCTTTTCGGAGCTTCAGCACCATGGCCTCGCGCTCGCTGAGCTTGGAGAGCGCCTTCTCGAGCTCCTCCGAGAGCAGGCTCTGGGCGGCGGTGTCCACCGGCGAGGGCAGGTGCTCGTCGGGGATGAAGTCGCCGTAGAAGGAGTCCTTCTCGTCGCCGATCGGGGTCTCGAGGCTCACGGGCTCCTGGGCGATCTTGAAGGTCTCCTCGACCTTCTTCGCGTCCCAGCCCGGTCCCATCGCCTCGGCGATCTCCTCGTAGGTGGGCTCGCGGCCGAGCTCCTGCTGGAGCTGCCGGGCGGTGCGGGTGAGCTTGTTGATCGTCTCCACCATGTGCACCGGGATGCGGATGGTGCGGGCCTGGTCGGCGATCGCCCGGTTGATCGCCTGCCGGATCCACCAGGTGGCGTAGGTCGAGAACTTGAAGCGGCGCCGGTACTCGAACTTCTCCACCGCCCGGATCAGGCCCTGGTTGCCCTCCTGGATCAGGTCGAGGAAGGAGAGGCCCCGCCCGGTGTACTTCTTGGCGATCGAGACCACGAGCCGGAGGTTGGCCTCGATCAGGTGGATGCGGGCGAGCTCGCCGTCGCGGGCGATGTGGAGGTAGCGCTTCTTCTCCTTGGGCAGGGCGCGGAGCTTCTGGTCCACTTCCTTGATGAGGGCTTCGTCCACCGGCTTGTCCAGGCCCGGAATGTGGGGGACCCGCCCGCCGTGGCGCACCTGGGCGCGGATGACCTCGCGGATCGTGTCGGGGTCGAGGCCGGTGAACTCGGCGAGCTTCTGGATCGCGGCCTCGCCCTCCTCGACCCGGCGGGCGAGGTCCACCTCCTCCTCCAGCGTGAGCAGGGGGACCTGGCCGATCTCGTGGAGGTACTGGCGGACCGGGTCGGAGGTGGAGACCCGGGTGGGGAGGACCTCCTCCTCTTCCTCCTCGAGCTCGAGCGCCTCCCCACCCTCGTCGGGGACGACGTCCACGCCCTCGCCCTCGAGGTAGTCGAGCACCTCCTCGAACGACTCCTCGAAGGCCTCCTCCTCGAGCTCGGGCATGGCCTCCTCCATCGCTGCCCGCACCTCCTCCTCGGAGAGTGCGCCGGCCTTCTTGCCCTTCTTGAGGAGTTTCTGAACCGTCTTGTTCTCGAGCACGCTGGTCTCCATGGCGCTTTCCTTCTCGCCCATCGGTTCCCCCTCTAGCGGGTGGCCAAAAGGACCTTGTAGCGGTCCGCGCGGACCGTCTCCACGTTGCCGAAGACGTTCTCGATCAGGGGCTCGTACTTTAGGAAGGGGTTGGCCACCAGGTAGAACCTTCCGCCTTTTTCCAGGTACCGGTAGGCCGCGTTCACGAATGCCTTGGCCACGTCCAAGATGACACTCCCCCCAACGTGAAAGGGGGGGTTCGTAACCACGATAGCAAATCGGTCGTCTTCGGTCAAGGCTTCGTCCACGTCGGAGTGGCGCGCGTCCACCGCGAGGCGGTTTTCCTCCGCGCTCCTTTCGAGGGAGCGCACCGATGCGAGGTCGTCCTCGAGCCCGGTCACCCGCGCGCCCCGGGCGGCGAGGGGGAGGGCGAGGGCCCCGTACCCCGCGCCCAGGTCCAGGACCGGGGTCCCCGGCTTCAGGGGCGGGAGCGCCTCGAGGAGGAGCCGGCTCGCGGGGTCCACCCGGCCCTCGGAGAAGACCCCGGGGAGGGTGCGAAAGGTGAAGCGCCGCCCCAGGAGCTCGGCCTCGAAGGCGGCCCAAAGGGGCGGGGGCTCGGGGTCTTTTTCCTTCTCCAGGACCGCCAGGCGAAAGGGGCCCTCCCGCTCCTCCACCCGGCCGTAGCCGACGAACTCCTTGGCGGTCTTGAAGTAGCGCTCGAAGCCCTTCTTCTTGCTTCCCGAAAGCCAGAGCCGCCCCCCGGGCTTGAGCGCCCGGCCGGCGGCGGCGAGGGCGGCTTCCACGTAGCGGGTGCCCCGCTCGGCGGGAAGCGCGAGGAGCACGGCGTCGAAGGCCCCGGCCTCGGCCTCCCAGGGAAGGCCCACCCGGGCCTCGAACCCCTGAGCGCGGGCGTTCTCGGCGAGGGCGCGGAAGGCCGCCCGGCTGGGCTCGATCGCCACCACCCGCGCCCCCTTGCGGGCGGCCTGCCAGGCGGCGAGGCCCACCCCGGGGTTGAGGTCGAGCAAC
>JALVVO010000097.1 GCA_027023345.1 Thermaceae bacterium | reverse complement strand
GGTGGACCTAGCCCTATTGGTGGCGGTGGGGGTGAACGTGCTTTGCCCCAAAGGGGCAAACCTTTGATTAGAAGGCTACCGGGAAGTGCTGGCGGTGGAACCCGCGGGTGGGGAACGGAAGGAGGCGTGGAGGAACCTGCTCAAGGGACTGATCGAGCGTGGGCTTCGCTGGTGATCTCGGACGATCACCCTTCCATCCGCCAGGCGGTGATGGCCGAGCTATCCGGAGTTCGGTGGCAGCAGTGCGTGGTGCACTTTGAGCGCAATGTCTTGGCTCACGTGCCGCAATCGGAGCGGAAGGTGGTGGCCGAGGACCTGAGGGAGGTCTTCGCGGTGAAGCGGCGGAGTACCGCCGAGTCCTTGGCCCAGGCCTTCGTCGAGCGCTATCGAGACCGGTTCAAACGGGCGGTGGAGGTGTTCGCCCAGGGTCTGGAGGAGGCCTTGACCTACCTGGACTTTCCCAGCAGCCACCAGAGGCACATCAAGAGCACGAGCGTGCTGGAGCGGTTGTTCCAGGAGGTGAAACGGAGGACCAAGGTGGTGGGGGTATTCCCCAATGAAAAGAGCCTGGCCAACCTGGCCACGGTGGTGATGCTTAGGGCTAGTGAGGACTGGGCATTCAGGCGCTACATGGACATGGGCCCGCTCTGGGCGGCGGAAGAGAAACCCACAAAATCGCGACTTGACTCGAAGGGAGGCGGTGTCCCCGGGCATCAACTCCCGTCCCAGCTTTGTCAGGACCCCGTAGGGTAACAGCGTGGTCGAGCGGTACATCAAAACCACGAAAAGAGCAGATGCTCCGGGTGTGGCTTTTCAACTTAGTGAAGGGATCTGGCTTGCTTTTTTGAAGCCCTGGAGGTGGTTCAACCGGTTCCAGTTGTTTATGCAGCATGGTTACATGGCCCGGGCAGAGGTTCGGGTGCGATACGGAGCGACCAGGGAGGTGACCGTGAGGGCAGGGCAAAACGGCACACAAGATTTCGGAGGTTTCGCAGAATGAATATGAAAGCTGTGCGGTCCATTTTACGTTCACGCGTGAACCAATATCCTGGGCTGTACTTTCCAATGTTGCATGTTATACGGTCCCCACGCCGGTATTTGCATGTTCGCCGGGACACTGAAATTGTGATTGAAGGTTACCCGCGTTCGGCCAACACCTTTGCAGTTGCAGCTTTCTTGCTGGCACAAAGGCGTCCTGTGAGAATCGCTCGCCACTTGCATGCACCGGCGCAAGTGATTCAGGGGGTAAGATGGGGGATTCCGGTGTTGGTCTTGATCAGAAGGCCGGAAGATGCTGTTTTGTCTTTGTTGGTTCGTGAACCGCATTTGTCAGCAAAGCAGGCTCTGATGGAATATATTTGGTTTTATGAAAAAATTAGGCCGTACAGCTCAAGCTTTGTCTTAGCCACCTTTGATGAGGTCACGAAAGATTTTGGTTTGGTAATACAGAGAGTAAATGCGCGTTTTGGGACTGATTTCTCCATATTTGTGCATACAGAAGAAAATGTCAAGAAGGTGTACCAGCTTATAGAAAAAATGGACCAAAAAGATACCGGCAGAACCATGGTGACCGAAACTACAGTTGCCAGACCATCTGAGTATCGAAAGCGCATCAAAAAAGAACGAAGTAAGGAATTATACCACCCTTCGTTAGCTATTCTACTTAAACACGCAAGAGAAGTTTACCAGCAAACGGTGGGGCATTAGATGAGAATTTTGCTTGTTCACAACAGGTATCTTCAACCGGGTGGCGAGGACGTAGTCTTCGCAGCAGAGCGGGCCCTGCTGATGCGCAGCGGGCATGAGGTGGTCCCGTTTATTGAGCAAAATGCCCGGTTCGATGGATTGAATTTGCTGGGAGTCGCGGTGAACACGGTCTGGTCGAGGGCAGCTCAGCAGAGGCTTTCGCAAATGCTTCAGGAAATGCGCCCAGACGTCGTCCATTTTCACAATATTTTCCCAATGATTTCTCCGGCCGCCTACTATGTCTGCAGAAAGGACGAAGTCCCGGTAGTGCAAAGTTTGCACAATTATCGGTTGCTTTGTCCAAACGCCCTGTTTTTCCGCGACGGGCACATTTGCGAGGACTGCATGGGAAAGATTCCGTGGCCAGGAGTCGTTCACGCTTGTTACCGAGGGAGTCGTGCGGCCTCAACAGTTGTTGCTGCCATGCTTGTTGTTCATCGCTTCCTTGGAACGTGGACGCAAAGGGTGGACATGTACATTGCCCTTACCGAGTTTGCCCGGCAGAAGTTCATCGAAGGAGGCTTGCCAGCAGACAAAATCGCCGTCAAGCCCAATTTTGTGCACCCGGACCCCGGGTCTGGGGAAGGGCGGGGGGGGTTTGCCCTTTTTGTAGGCCGTCTATCGCAGGAAAAGGGTTTGGACACCCTGCTGGCTGCTTGGGAGCGGCTTCAGGGGCGTGTCCCCCTGAAGATCGTGGGTGATGGTCCGCTGGCTTCTGAGGTCGCTGCTGCGGCCGAGCGATTAGATGGTGTGGAGTGGCTGGGTAGAAAGCCTCGGGAGGAGGTGCTCGACCTCATGAAGCAGGCGTCTTTTCTAATATTCCCCTCGCGAGGGTACGAGGGCTTTCCTATGACGATTGCCGAGGCCTTTGCTACGGGGTTACCTGTTGTCGCGAGCAATTTGGGGGCGATGGCCTCTTTGATCGATCATGAGCGGACGGGGTTGCATTTCCGCCCAGGCGATGAGGAGGATCTGGCAGCGAAGGTCGAGTGGATGCTCAGCCACCCGGAGGCACTTGACCAAATGCGAAAGGAGACGCGGGCCGAGTATGAAGCTAAATACACGGCAGAGCGGAATTACCGAATGCTTATGGAGATTTACGCCCGCGCCATCGAAAACGCGAGGAAGGGCTGAGGGCCGGGGGTATTTGCTCGGCAATTCCCGCTCGGTCGTGGTAGTTTCGGCGAGTGAGCGCTAAGGTCTCCGGCAATCCCGTTGAACATACGCCGCCGCGCGGCTATGTGCTGGGCATGCGCGTTGATGCGACCAGTCTAGAGGACGCGACGAACCGAGCTTTAGCCTGGTCAAAGGCGGGTGAGAGTCGGTATGTCTGCGTTGCCAACGTGCACATGGTAATGGAGGCTTACGACGCACCTGATTTCCGCAGAATCGTGAACACTGCGAATTTGGTGACCCCGGACGGCATGCCCTTGGTTTGGATGCTTCGGCGATTGGGTTTTCCCGAGCAAGAGCGCGTAGCTGGCCCCGATCTCACACTAAGAATTTGTGAGGCCGCCTCCCAGGAAGGTGTTCCCGTGGGATTTTACGGCGGAACCCCTGAAGTGCTAGAGAGCTTAGTGACAAACTTGAAAAGGAAGTACCCCACGCTCAAAATAGCTTACGCTTATAGCCCTCCCTTTCGGCCTCTTACGCCCGAGGAGGATACGCAAGTAGTTGAGGAAATTAATAGCTCTGGGACGCGTATCCTTTTCGTGGGTCTAGGTTGCCCCAAGCAGGAGCGCTGGATGGCGGCGCACAAAGGGCGCGTGCAAGCGGTGATGATTGGGGTGGGGGCGGCTTTTGACTTTCACGCCGGCCGCTTGCCGCAGGCCCCGGCCTGGATGCAGCGTGCAGGGCTAGAGTGGCTTTTTCGCCTTCTAACCGAGCCGCGGCGGTTGTGGCGCAGGTACGCAAGGCACAACCCGAGGTTTGTCATACTAGCGTTGATGCAGCTTTTGGGATTACGTAAGTTTGGGGGGGCGTAGGGTGAAGAAGGCGCTTATTACGGGAATAACTGGGCAAGATGGCTCGTACCTTGCCGAGCTATTGCTGGAGAAGGGCTACGAGGTGCACGGCATTATCCGCCGGGCCTCGACCTTTAATACCGATCGCATCGATCACCTTTACAGGGATCCGCACGACCCCGACGCCAGGCTTTTTTTGCACTACGGAGATCTGACTGATGGGACTGGGCTCAGGCGGATTCTCGAGCGCGTGCAGCCAGACGAGATCTATAACCTGGCGGCCCAGTCGCACGTCAAGGTTTCCTTCGAGCAGCCCGAGTATACCGCGGACGTGGTAGCCACCGGGACGCTGCGCTTGCTCGAGGCGCTTCGCGACTACATGCAGATCTCCGGACGCGAGGTACGCTTTTACCAGGCGGGCTCTTCCGAGATGTTTGGCGCTGCTCCACCGCCGCAGAGCGAAAAGACGCCCTTTTACCCGAGGAGCCCCTACGCGGTTGCCAAGGTGGCGGCCTACTGGTACGCGGTGAACTACCGCGAGGCCTACGGGATGTTCATTGCCAACGGCATCCTCTTTAACCACGAGTCGCCGCGTCGCGGCGAGACCTTTGTCACCCGCAAGATCACCCGGGCGGCAGGCCGTATCAAGCTTGGGCTTCAAAAAAAGCTCTACCTGGGCAATCTAGACGCAAAGCGGGACTGGGGCTTCGCCGGGGACTACGTGGAGGCCATGTGGCGCATGCTCCAGCAGCCCGAGCCCGACGACTACGTGGTGGCCACCGGGGAGTCGTACTCGGTCCGGGAGTTCTTAGAGGAGGCCTTTGGCCTGTTGGATCTCGACTGGCGGGACTACGTGGAGATTGACCCCCGCTACTTCCGCCCCACCGAAGTAGATTACCTGCTTGGGGACCCCACCAAGGCTAAGAAGAAGCTTGGCTGGGAGCCTAAGGTCTCCTTCAAGGAGCTGGTGAAGATGATGGTGGAGCACGATCTGGAGCTCGCCCGCCAGGAGAAAACTTTGAAAGACGCGGGCCACACGGTGGCACTCCGGGGGATTGCCAATGGATAAGGAGAGCAAGATCTTTGTCGCCGGGCACCGAGGTCTCGTGGGCTCGGCGATTTTGCGCAAGCTTCAGGCTGAGGGTTACACCAACCTGGTGACCCGCACCCGGGCCGAACTTGACCTCCGGGATCAGGCGGCGGTCAACCGCTTTTTTGAGGAGGAGCGCCCCGAGTACGTCTTTCTAGCTGCGGCCAAGGTGGGGGGGATCCTCGCCAACAGCACCTACCCGGCGGACTTTATCCGCGACAACCTGCAGATTCAGACCAACGTGATCGACGCCGCCTACCGCACTGGCGTTAAGAAGCTCCTTTTCCTTGGTTCCTCGTGCATCTATCCCAAATACGCGCCCCAGCCCATGAAGGAGGAGTACCTCCTGACGGGGCCGCTGGAGCCCACCAACGAGTGGTACGCGGTGGCGAAGATCGCCGGAATCAAGATGGCCCAGGCCTACCGGCGCCAGTATGGTTTCAACGCCATTAGCCTGATGCCCACGAACCTCTATGGCCCCGGCGATAACTTTGATTTGGAAACCTCGCACGTGATTCCGGCGCTCATCCGCAAGTTCCACGAGGCCAAAGTGGAGGGGAAACCCCACGTGGTGGTCTGGGGTACGGGCAAGCCACGCCGGGAGTTTTTGCACGTGGACGACCTGGCAGATGCCGCCTTGTTCCTAATGAAAAACAACGACAACGAGGAGATCATCAACGTCGGCGTCGGCGAGGACGTTAGCATCCGCGAGCTTGCCGAACTCATCCAGGACGTGGTGGGCTTCAAGGGGGAGATCGTCTTCGACACCACCAAGCCCGATGGCACGCCGCGGAAGCTCCTCGACGTTTCTCGGCTGCAGGCGTTGGGCTGGAAGGCCAGGATTCCTTTGCGCGAAGGTTTGGCAAGCACCTACCGCTGGTACGTAGAGAACTTTAGTGCAGGTGTCGGTAGATAGGCATTAGTCACCGCGTTTCGCTGGTCTGCGCAATAGGATGTTTACAAGATGTCCTTACCCAAGGACGTGCCAGCTGTCCCCCGTGTGGTCGCGAGCACCGCGCGTCCGGGCATTACCACCCTTCTGGTACTCCTCTCGGATGTCTTAGCGCTCTTCACTGCGGGGGCGCTCGCAATCTTTTTGCGACGCCTGCTGGACGGGGGCTTCGCTACTGCCGCGTATGGCCCCCTTTGGCCGGCGATCGCTCTTTTCCTGGTAGTTTATGCGCTGGCCGGGCTCTATCCAGGTATTGGGCTGTCACCCGTGGAGGAGCTACGGAGACTGGTTCTTGCGACGACCCTGGTGTATCTGATGCTTGGCGTTGGGACTTTCTTGTTCAAGGAGGGGGAGCGTTACTCGCGTTTGGTATTTCTTATGGCCTGGGCCTTTTCCGTGGTCCTGGTCCCACTTGCCCGGGCGTTGGTCAAGCACCTTTTCGCCAGCAAGCGATGGTGGGGCTACCCGGTGGTCGTACTTGGGGCTGGGGAGACTGGACGCATGGTGCTCCGTGCACTCAAACGCCAGCCAGGCCTTGGATTGAAGCCGGTGGCGGTGTTTGACGATGACCCCGAAAAAAGTGGGGCAATTGAGGGGGTGCCGGTTGTTGGAAGGCTGGGTCTTGCCCCTGTGCTTGCCCGTGAGCTTAGTGTGCGTCACGCGATCGTGGCCATGCCGGGGGTGCCCCGGCGGCAGCTCTTAGATTTACTAGAGCGGTATGGGAACGTCTTCCCACACCTGGTTTTGATTCCCGATCTGTTTGGTTTTTCCAGCTTGTGGGTCTCGGCCCGGGATCTAGGGGGTGTGCTCGGGCTCGAGGTGCGCCAGCAGCTCTTGCTCGCCGGGCCCCGCTGGGTGAAGCGGGCAATGGATCTGATCCTGGGTGCGTTCGTGGGAGTTTTGGCGTTACCGCTGATAGGGGCGATTGCAATCCTTATCAAGCTGGACTCCCCCGGGAGCGTCTTTTATCTTCAAGAGCGCCTTGGGTTCAACGGGAAGAGGTTTCTGGCGATTAAATTTCGCACTATGTATGGGGACGGAGAGGCCCGGTTGGCGAAGCTTCTCGCGGAGAACCCCGAGCTCCGTCAGGAATACGAGCTTTACCACAAGCTTCGCAATGATCCCCGGGTCACCCGCGTGGGGCGGTTCTTGCGGAAATGGAGCTTGGATGAGCTTCCCCAGCTCTGGAACGTGTTGAAGGGGGAGATGAGCTTGGTGGGTCCTCGGGCTTATCTTCCGCGGGAACTCGCGAAGATGCGAGGGCATGAGCGCGTTATTTTGCGGGTTTTGCCCGGTATTACCGGGCTATGGCAGGTGAGCGGCCGTAGTGAGATCCCATTTGATGAGCGCTTGGAAATTGATATGTACTACGTGCGCAACTGGTCGATTTGGCTTGACCTTTATATCCTTGCGCGAACCGTCTGGGTGGTGCTCTTTGGAAAGGGCGCTTACTAGGAGTAGCGCTTGAGCCAAATCGCGTTTAAGCCAAGTTTTGAAGGTTGCGCTCTGCTTTAAGTCGCTTGAGCAACGCCTTGATCTCCTGAATTCGGCTCTTTTGGGCCACCAGGGTGATGTTGCCGTCGCGGACGATCACGACGTCCTCAAGACCGAGGGTCACCACTACCTCGTCCTTGGAGGTGGCGTAGATGATGGCGCCGTTGGTGTCGAGGCCGATGTGCTTGGCGAGCTCCACGTTGCCGCCCTCGGGGTTGAGGAGGCGCTCGAGGGCCGTCCAGTCGCCGAGGTCGTCCCAGGTGAAGGGGGCAGGGGCGACGTAGGCTTTGTCGGTTTTCTCCATCACCGCGTAGTCGATGCTCGTCTTTTTTAGACCCTTGAAGGCGTCGAGCCCTCCAGTGCGCAAGGGCTGCACGATCTCGGGGACGTGGCGCTCGAGCTCAGCAAGCATGGTGGCCGCTTGAAAGACGAAGATCCCGCTGTTCCAGTAGTAGTTGCCACTATTTAAGTAGCGCTCGGCGGTGGCGCGGTCGGGCTTTTCGGTGAAGCGAGCGACCCGGTAGAAGGCGAGGTCCGCAATCACCTTTGTGGGTTCCCCCCGCTCGATGTAGCCGTAACCGGTGGCGGGGTGGATGGGGTGAATGCCGAAGGTGAGGATCGCTGGAGTTTCCTGGGCGAAGGCGGCGCCCGCGGCGATCGCTTGCCGGAAGGCCTCCGGCGGGCTGATGTAGTGGTCGGCAGGGAAAACCCCAAGTACAGCCTCCTCGCCGTAGCGCTCGGCGAGCTGCAGGGTGAGCCAGGCAACAGCGGGGGCGGTGTCCCGAGGCTCGGGCTCGAGGATGAGGTTTTCCAGGGGGAGCTTAGGGAGCTCCTCGAGAATTTTGCCGGCGAGGTGCCTGGAAGTGGAGACGTAGAGCCGGTGCCAGCCACCGGCCAAGGGAAGAAGCCGCTCGGCGGTGGCCTGGATCAAGCTCTGGCCGCCGGGGAGGAGCTTCAAAAACTGCTTGGGACGGTCCTTCCTGGAGAGCGGCCAGAACCGCTCGCCCTTGCCGCCGGCCAGGATTACCGGGATCAACGCGCCCATGCCTTTTACTCTAGCCCTGGATGCCGAGCAAGTGGTGCAAAAAACGGTTGGGGGAGAGCAGCGAGCTTGTGTGAATACATGCCTATGCGCACCACGCTGGATCTTCCTGTTGACCTCGACCGGGCGCGCGGCTTGGGAGGAGTACCAGGCGTGGTTGCAGCTTCTGGGCGTTGCGCTCCACCCTGAGCCCCCGGGGCTTGACCGGTATTTGGCGGAATGGGCGGACGGACTCGGTCGCGGGCACTGGGCTAACACCTATCTGGCGGCGTTCGCCCTGGCTGAGGCTACCGGTTGGTAGGCTTCGATGGGGACACCGCCGGGTAGGCCGGCCTGAAGTTTTTGAGAATCGGCCCATAAGTTGTGCGAGCGAGGCCAGCTTTGGCCAAAGGTCCTTGATAAACGCGCGTGGCCACTAGAATTTTCACATGGTTGGACGGTAGCGTGGGTGAGGCATGGAGACGTATCCCGAGGACGAGCTTACCCTTCGCGACCTGTACCTGATCTTGAAAAAGCGCGCTCGCTTGATTTGGTCCGGCGCCATCGGCTTGGCTCTGGTCGCCTTAGCCATTAGCGCGCTTATGCCAAAGACCTACGAAAGCGCGGCGGTCTTTTCGGTAGCGAGCTCAAAGGGTGCCAAGCCTGCAGCTTTGGTCGAGGCTTTTAAGGCTCGGCTGGGAACGGCGGGTTTTGCGAAGCAGTTGGGCGAAGGGGATAAGGTCACCTGGGCCAAGGTTCGTTACGACGAAAAGAAGGGGTACTTGCGTCTAACCGCGAGTGCCCATGATCCGGAGACCGCCCGGGCACGGGCCGTGGCCCTCGCCGAGGCGGCGAGCGAGGGTTTTGTCGCGGATCAACTTATCTCGCTCAAACAGGAACTGAAAAAGGAACGAGCGGACTTAAAAGCGTCGCTGCTTGCGTTAACTGAACGACAGAAGATTCTGAAGGCTGCGTTTGCTGCTCTTCCAAAGGGAATGAGCTCTCCTGAGGCATCGCGGGCCCTTCGCGCAGCGGGGGCAAACCCGTTGGTGGCGGAGAGCCCGGATCCGGCGGCGGCGTACCTACGCCTCGAGCTCGCCAAGGTGGAGGCAGATATGGCCGCGAAGACCGGACGCTTGAAGCAGTTAGAGGCCCTCCTCTCGGACGAGGCGGCGCTCCGGCGCCTGGCCGAGGCGCGTTCGCCTCTTCAGCTGGTGGCTTCGCCGGGGCTGCCGCTCGAGCCCGTCGCCCCCAGGCCGCTTTTGAACACCGTCCTCGCCTTCGTCCTGGGGCTCTTCTTCACCGTGTTCTGGGCCTTCCTGCAGGCGGCCCTGGAGCCCCCCGAGGAGACCCAGGTCGCGGAGAAGCCCCCGGCCGTGTCAGGCTAGGGGCGGTATGGCGATCCGAGTATTCCTACTTGTCTCCTCGGTTTTGCTCCTCTTGCTCTCTCTGAGCGCCGGGGTCGAGCGCCTGGGGCTTTCGCTCTGGCCCCCGGGGCTCGCCGGCTTCCACGGCCCCCTTATGGTCTCCGCCTTCTTCGGAGCGCTGATCGCGCTCGAACGGGCGGTGGGCCTCTCCGAGGCCTGGACCTTCGTGCCGCCGGTGTTGATGGTCCTCGGCGGCTTTTTGCTCGCTCTGGGCGAGCCCTTCGGTTACCCGGTGCTCCTTCTGGGAAGCCTTTTCTACGTCGCCGTGGCGGCCTACATCTACCGTTTGCAGCCGGCGGACTTCACCCAGGCCATGGGCGTCGGGGCCGTGCTCCTCTTTTTCGGCAACCTGGCCTGGGCGCTCTTTTACGACCCGCCTTGGGCCGCGCTCCTTTGGGCCGGGTACTTGGTCCTCATCGTGGCCGGCGAGCGGCTCGAGCTCTCCCGCTTCGTTCCCAAGCCCGCCCGGGCCTCCTGGCAGTTCGCGCTGGCGGAGGGGACGACGCTTTTGGGGCTCCTCCTCTTCCCTCTGGCCCCCGGCGTCTTTGCCCGGATCGGCGGCCTCGGCTTCGTTGCCCTCGCGCTTTGGCTCCTACGCTACGACATCGCCTGGGTGAACCTGCGTCGCGAGGGGGTCCACAAGTTTATGGGCGCGGCCTTGCTCACGGGCTACGTCTGGTTGCTCGTAGGCGGGGTCTTCCTCATCGGGTACGGGTTGCCTCCGGCCGGGCCCGTGTACGACGCGATCCTGCACTCGGTTTACGTCGGCTTCGTCTTCGCCATGGTCTTCGGACACGCCCCGGTGATCTTCCCCGCGGTGCTCAGGCTTCCGATCCGCTTCCACCCCCTGGCCTACCTGCCCCTTTGGCTCCTCCACCTCTCGCTTTTCGCCCGGATCTACGCCGACTTCGCGGGGAACCACGCCGTTCGGGTGCAGGCCGGGGTCTGGAACGCGCTGGCGATCGTCTTCTACTTTGCGATCACCGCTGTGGTCAGCCTTCTCGGGCTTCGCGACCGGCGTCCGCTATGAGCGCGCGTAGTTCCTCGGGGGAGAACCGGTAGACCTCCCCGCACCAGCGGCAGACCACCTCGGCGCCGCCCTCCTCGGCCATCTCGCGGAGCTCCTCGGGTCCGAAAAACCTGAGCGAGTCCCGGGCCTTTTCCCGGTCGCAGCGGCAGGCGAAGCGGACCTGGACGCCCTCTCCCAGGTCGGTAGGCTCGAAGTCCAGACCCTTTAGCACTTCCCGCACCGCGCCCGTAAGGCCCTTCTCCTTGAGCAGGGCGGAGAAGCCCGGGAGGTCCTTGAGGTTTTCCTCGAGCCTCGCGATCGCCTCCTCGGGGGCGCCCGGGAGCACCTGCACCACCATGCCCCCGGCCGCCTCCACCGGTCCCTCGGGGCTCACCCGAACGCCGAGCAGCACCGCCGAGGGGATCTGCTCCGACTTCAGGAGGTGGTGGGCCAGGTCCTCGGCGATCTCGCCGGAGACCAAGGGGACGCTCGAGTCGTAGATCTCGCCATTGGGCAGGCTGCGCATCACCCGGAGCTCGCCGGGCCCGATCAGCCGGCCTACGTCGAGCTTGCCCTTTTCCGAGAGCGGCACGTCGGCCTCGGGGTGGCCCACGTAGCCGCGAACGCGCCCGTCCACCCCGGCCTCGGCGACCAGGTGGCCGAGGGGCCCCTCGCCCTCGATCTTGAGGGTCACCCGCTCCCGGGGCGTCTTGGACAGGAGAAAGGCGAGCAGCGCCGCGCCGGTAAGCGCCCGGCCCAGGGCGGCGGTGGCGGTGGGGGAAAGGCCGTGCCGTCGCCGGGCCTCCTCGACCGCGTCGGTGGTCTCGACGGCGAGCACCCGGAAGGCCCCGTCGCCGGCGAGCCCCCGAACGAGCCGGCCCATCAGCGGGCCTCCCGCTGGAACTTGGCCCTGAGCGCCCGGGCCGCCGGCGGGGGCACGAAGCGCCCGACGTCGCCTCCGTAGCGGGCGATCTCCTTGACCATGGTGGAGGAGACGAAGGCCCAGCGGGTCGCGGCTAGAACGAAGAGGGTCTCGACCTCGGGGTTGAGCTGGCGGTTGAGGTGGGCCATCTGGAGCTCGTACTCGTAGTCGGAGACGGCCCGGAGCCCCTTGACGATGACCCGGAGCCCCTTCCTGCGCATGTACTCCGCCAAGAGGCCGTGGAAGGCCTCCACCTCGACGTTGGGTAGGTGCTTGGTGGACGCGCGAATGATCTCGAGCCGCTCCTCGATCGAGAAGAGGTAGCGGTCTCGCTTCGCCGGGTTCTCGAGCACCGCCACCGTCACCCGATCGAAGAGCCGGCTGGCGCGTTCGGCCACGTCCAGGTGCCCGTTGGTAAAGGGGTCGAAGCTTCCCGGATATACGACGTGCATCACGCCTCCATCTCCACCGCGGTAAACGCGTTTTTCCCGTAGACCCGGCGGTCGCCGAAGGGGAGGTGGAGCTCGGCGGGGTGCTGCAGGATGGCGAGGCCCCCGGGGCGGACCACCCCCGCCTCCAAAAGCTCCTGAAAGGCCTCCAGCAGGTCGATGGGGTAGGGCGGGGCCATGAACGCCACGTCCCATTGCTCGCCCTGGGCGGCCGCCTCCGCCAGAAAGCGTTCCACCGGGCGGGGAACCACCCGCGCGGGCAGCCCGGTGGCCTGGACGTTGGCCTTGAGCAGGCGCACCGCCTCGGGATCCTTCTCGACGAGCGTCGCCTCCCAACCCTCGCTGGCGGCCTCGAGCCCCACCGCCCCGCTCCCGGCGTAGAGGTCGAGGAAGCGCCCGGGGACCGGGTAGCGGCTTCTTAAAAAGTCGAAGAGGGCCTTCCTCAGCCGGACCGGGCTGGGCCGGGCCGAGGCCGGCACCAAAAGCCGCCGTCCCTTGGCCCGGCCGCCGAGGATGCGTACGCCGCCCATCAAGAAGCAGGATACCGCTAAAACCTGAAGGGGCCCTTGACGGGCCCCTTTGCTGGTCGGGGAGAGAGGATTCGAACCTCCGACCCCCTCGTCCCGAACGAGGTGCGCTACCAGGCTGCGCTACTCCCCGCAGCGCCCCCTAGTTTAGGACCAGCCCCTTCGCTTTGTAAAGCTTGACGAAAGGGGGGGCGTTTGGTATTTTCTACTTTGCGCCACGGCAGTGGCGGGGGACCTTGAAAGGGTGGCTAGCAGCCGAGCGTCTTGGTGCGCTTAGTGAGTGGAGCGGTCAAGGTAGTAAGGGCGCACGGTGGATGCCTCGG
>JALVVO010000096.1 GCA_027023345.1 Thermaceae bacterium | reverse complement strand
GGGCCCCCCGGGCGAGCCCCCCCAGGTCGGTGGGCTCAGGCTCGGCGCCGATCCCCGCCCCGGTCTCCAGCCGGTGCAGGTCGAGGAAGGTGGAAAGCGCCGCCCGCATCCGCTGGCTGGCCACCGCGAGGCTCTCGAGGTGGCGCCGGCGGGCCTTTTCGTCCGGGGCCCGGGCGGCAAGCTCGGCGAACCCCGCCACCGCCGCCAGGGGCGTGCGGAGCTCGTGGGCCACCAGGCCCAAAAGCCGCGACTTGAAGCGGGTCTCGTCCTCAAGCGCCCGGATCTCCGCCGCCTGCGCGAGCCGCAGGCGCTCGAGCAGGTAGAGGATCAGGGCGGCGGCGAGGAACAAAAGCCCCAGCCCGAGGAGCAGGTTGCGTTGGTAGACGGCGAGCTGGGCCTTGATCTCGGCGCGCAACCAGTTGGAGCGCTCGACCGCCTCCACCTGCACGGGGAAGACCCGCTCGGCCCAGGCGGCGTAGTCGTCGCAGGAAAGCTCCCCGTCGAGCGCCCGCGAAAGCGCCTCCAGCTCGGCCTTCGACTCGGGCGAGAGGTCGCCGTAGGAGACGCTCTCCACCGCCAGACGGATGCGCTCCCTCACCTCCTCTAGCTCCTCCTCGCCGAGCCGCCCCCGGTAGCAGGCCACCGCCGCCCGGTACAGGGCACGGACCACCTGGCTGTATTGGTAGGCGGTGTCGGCGTGCTCGGCCTCGAGGATCGCCCGCTGCACGCGGAAGAGCGTGGAGAAGCCAAAGAGCCCGTAGGCCACCAGCAAAAAGAGCAAGAGCCAGCTCGTCCAGAGGGCGGCCCTCGGGCTTAGGGGTAGAGGACGATGCGGTGAAGCTTCCACACCCAGTAGGCATTGTACGCGACCGGGTCGGGCTTCAGCCGCTTATAGGGGAAGATGACCCGCACCGGCCCGTAGCGCTCGGGAAGCGGCCGGCCGTCCCGGTAGAGGGCGAGCATGGGCTTGTAAGGGGCGATCCGCCGCCACTCCACCGCGATCTGGTAGCCGTCGAGGGCCAGAAACCGCACCCGCGCGGGGTCGGGGTAGCCGAGCTCGGCGAAGAGCTGCTCCAGCCAGACCCCCTGGAAGACGCCCACGGTGCCCTTCTTTTCCTCGGGGTGGAAGACGGTCTTGAGCTCCACCCAGGTGAGCCGGCGGAGGGCGGCCTCGTCGAGGGGGAACGCGCCCTTCGGGGTCTCGACCACCAGCAGGACCGGCCCCTTGGGCTCGGGCACGTGCCCGTCCCAGCCGCCGCGGTGGATCACGCGGTAATCGGAGCGCGTACAGGAACCCAGGAGGAGCGCGAGCAGAAGGAGCAAGGGGACGAGTCGCACGACGTTCTCATTATACCCGCGGCCGCCCCCGCTCGCGCTTCATAAAACCTGAGTGTATAATGCGCAATAAGGAGGGAAGCCATGCGCAAGGATCCCCACGCACCCCCCGGCCTCGCCGCCGAGCCCCTTCCCGGCGGGCGGATCCGGCTCTGGTTCTACGGCGACGTGGAGGACGAGCAGGTGGTGGTGGACGCGCTCGAGCTCGCCGAGGCCCTGGCCCGGCTCGAGGCCCCGGGCTACCCCACGATGAGCCCCGAGGACCTCGAGGACGAGCCTGACGACGCCCCCAACTACACCACCGCCGACGTCGCCGTCTTCGAGCCCGAGGAGGGCATCCTGGTGCTCCGGCGGGTCAAGGTGCCGGGCCCCGACCTGCTCGAGTTCAACACCCCCGCGGGCTCGGTCTACGAGTTCCCCTTCCGCGAGGCGGTGGACTACCTGCGGCGCTACCTCCCCCGCTGACTATGATGGGGGGCGATGGGCGCCCTCTACCGCAAGAAGCGCCCGGCGACCTTTGACGCCGTCGTCGGCCAGGAGCACGTCAAGGAGGTCCTCCGCGCCGCCATCCAGAAGGACCGGCTGGCCCACGCCTACCTCTTTTCGGGCCCCCGGGGGGTGGGCAAGACCACGCTGGCGCGGATCCTGGCCATGGCGGTGGGCTGCGAGGCCGGGCCCGAGGCCCGGCCCTGCGGGACCTGCGCCCACTGCCGCCGGGTGCGGGAGGGCACCCACCCCGACGTGCTCGAGATCGACGCCGCCAGCAACAACTCGGTGGAGGACGTACGCGAGCTCAAGGAGCGCATCCTCCTCGCGCCGGTGCTCGCCCCCAAGAAGGTGATCATCCTCGACGAGGCGCACATGATGTCGAAAAGCGCCTTCAACGCCCTTTTGAAGACCCTCGAGGAGCCTCCCGAGCACGTCCTCTTCGTCTTCGCCACCACCGAGCCCGAGCGGATGCCGGCGACGATCCAAAGCCGCACCCAGCACTTCCGCTTCCGCCGGCTTTCCGACGAGGAGATCGCGGCAAGGCTCCGGGAGGTGGCGGAGGAGGAGGGCCTGGCGGTCGAGGAGGAGGCCCTCCGCCTCCTCGCCCGCGCCGCCGAGGGGGCGATGCGCGACGCGCTGGTGCTGCTCGAGCGCGTCCTCACCCTGGACGAACGGCCCGTCACCCGGGCCGCGGTCGAGCGCGTCCTCGGCCTGCCCCCGGCCGAGGCGGTGGCGGGGCTTTTGGACGCCCTCCTCGCCGGGGAGGTGGAGGAAGCGCTCCACCGGGCGGAGGCGCTCTTCTTGGAGGGCTACGCCCCCCGCACCCTGGTGCGGGAGCTCAAGTCGGCGCTCAAGGAAAGGCTCCTGGAGCGCCCGAGCGACGCCCTGGTAGCGGCGATCCTGGCCCTGGACGAGGCCGACGAACGGCTGGCCAAGGACGAGTCCCGGCTCGGGCTCGAGCTCGCCCTCCTGCGCGCCCACCGCGCCCTGGCCAGGACCGGGGCCACCGTCCACGCGCCCCAACCCGCCGAGGAAGCCCCCAAGACCGAAAAGGCTCCGCCCCCGACGCCCTTGGAGCTCGAACGCCAAAGGCCCGCCGCGACGGGCCTCGACCGCGCCCGCTGGCGGGCCTTCCTCGAGGCCCTTCCCGCCCCCCTGCGGGCGGTGGTGCGGGAGGCGCGCCCCGAGGCCAAGGGCGAAAAGCTCGTGCTCCGCTTTCCCGCCCGGCTCAAGTTCCACATCGAGCGCGCCCGCGCCGAGCAGGCAAGGCTGGCGCCGGTGGCGGCCCGCGCCCTGGGGCTCGGCGAGGTGGAGGTGGCGGTGGACGACAG
>JALVVO010000095.1 GCA_027023345.1 Thermaceae bacterium | reverse complement strand
GGCCACGCGCTCCGGGAGGCGATGCTGGGCCTTTGCCCCCTGGGCTTCGCCGGGGCCTGGGTCGAGGGGGAGGAGCTCGAGGCGAGGGCCGCCGGGGTGCTCGCCGAGCTCGAGCCCGAGGTCCGGCTCGCGCGGCGGGCCGACGCGGCCGCCTGCGGCTACGCCGGGGCTCGCGGCCTCTTCCTCGCCCCCCGGGCGCTCGGCCGGCTCTTCGAGCGCGAGATTTTCCCCGGTTCCCGGGTGCTCTGGCTAGGCCGGCCCCGGCCCGAGCTCGCCGCCGGCCTCCGGGGGGTCGCCCGGGTGGACGTCGCCGCCCGGCTTCCCGGCGAGGGGGAGGCGCTGCTCGCCGCCCTGCCCGAGGCGATCCGCGGGGAGCTCGCGCTCAGGCCGGAGGCGGTGCGGGCGCTCGCCGCCCGGGCCGATCTCCTGCTCTTCGCCGGCGGCGAGCTGCCGCTCGAGGTGCTCCTGCCCTACCACACCGTCCTCGCCCTCGCCCCCCTGCCCAAGGCGGCCCTTCAGGCGGTGGAGCGGGTGATCGAGCCCGAGCGCTTCCGCGCCGAGCGGCTTTCGCTCTTCGTCGAGGAGGCGCTGGGGCTCGAGCTCCCGCCCCAGGCCTTCTACGAACTATAGTGGAGCCGTGCAGCCCGACCTCGCCCGCATCCCCGGCGTCCTCGGCCGGATCGCTCGCGACCGAGCGAGGCGCTTCGCCGCCGGGGGCGCCCGCCGCTTCCCCTACGCCTTTCCCGAGGTCCCCTCGTTCGAGGCCGCCCTGGCCGCTCCCGGCCTCTCGGTGATCGCCGTGATCCTGCGAAAGAGCCCTTCCGCGGGCGTCCTCGCCGAGCTCGACGCCGCCGCCACCGCCCGGGCCTACGCCGAGGCCGGGGCGCGGGCGGTGAGCGTGCTCACCGAGCCCGACCACTTCGGGGGCAGCCTCGACGACCTCATCGCCGCTCGCGCGGCCGGGCTTCCCCTCCTTTACAAGGACTTCGTCGTCCACCCCGACCAGCTCGCCGAGGCCCGCGCCGCCGGGGCCTCGGCGGTCCTGCTCATCGTCGCGGTGCTGGGGGAGCTCACCGGCTTCTACCTGGAGGAGGCGGAAAAGCTCGGGCTCGACGCCCTGGTCGAGGTGCACACCGAGGCCGAGCTCGAGCTCGCCCTCGACGCCGGCGCCCGGATCGTCGGCATCAACAACCGCGACCTCGCCACCCTGAAGGTGGACCTCGGGGTCGCCCCCCGGCTCGCCCGCCGGGCGCGGGCGCTGGGGTTTTCCGGCCTCCTCGTCGCCGAGTCCGGCTACCGCCACCCCGAGGAGCTCGCCGCCGTCGCCCCCTTCGTGGACGCGGCCCTCATCGGCACCCACCTGGCCGGCTCGGGCGATCCCGGGGGCGCCCTCCGCAAACTCCTGAGCGGCCTCCGCTGATATAACGTTTTTTCGCCGGTAGCAGAAAGTACCGTTGACGCGGGGCTTTTGCCCCCGTTATACTCCCCCCAAACGCGAAGGGAAAGCGAGGGGGGAACTTGTCGCAGCTCTCGGTCGAAAACGTCACCTTAGTCTTCGGGGGCCTCGCGGCGCTCAGCGCGGTCAGCCTCTCGGTCGAGAAGGGCGAGCTGGTCTCGATCATCGGCCCGAACGGGGCGGGGAAGACGAGCCTTCTAAACTGCATCTCGGGCTTCTACCACCCGACGAGGGGCCGGATCCGCTTCGAGGGCCACGACCTCACCCGGGCGAGCCCCCACACCGCCACCCGCTACGGCATCGCCCGCGCGTTTCAGAACATCGAGCTTTTTTCGGGCCTCTCGGTGCTCGAAAACCTCCTCCTCGCCCGCTACACCCACCTGCGGTACGGGCTCCTTTCGGCCGCCCTGTACTATGGGCGCGCCCAGAACGCCGAGATCCGGGCCCGGGAGGAGGTCGAGGAGGTCATCGACTTCATGGAGCTCGAGCCCTACCGAAAAGAACTCGTCGGCAACCTCCCCTACGGGGTGCGCAAACGCGTCGAGGTGGCCCGGGCGCTCGCGCTCGGGCCGAAGCTCCTTCTCCTCGACGAGCCCATGGCGGGAATGACGCTCGAGGAGAAGGAGGACATGGTCCGCTTCATCCTCGACATCCGCGCCGAGCGGGGGACCACCATCGTCCTGATCGAGCACGACCTCGGGGTGGTGATGGACATCTCCGACCGGGTCTATGTCCTCGACTTCGGCGAGGTCATCGCCGAGGGCCCCCCCGAGGAGGTGGCGAAGAACCCGCGGGTGCTCGAGGCCTACGTGGGGGGTGCGGCGTGAAGGCGATGCGGCCCTCCTACGAGATGAAGCGCTACACCCTTCCCCAGCTCCTTAAGATCCGCGCCCAGCGGGAGGGGGACCGGGTGGCGCTCCGCCAGAAGGACTTCGGCATCTGGAACGAGTACACCTACGAGGACTACTACGGCGCCGTCCGCGACTTCGGCCACGGCCTCTTGGCCCTCGGCTTCGAGCCCGGCGAGAAGTTCGCCATCCTCGCCGACAACATCCCCGAGTGGGTCTACGCCGAGCTCGCCGCGCAGGGGCTGGGGGGCGTCTCGGTGGGGGTCTACCCCAGCTCGGTGCCCCCGGAGATCGCCTACGTGCTCGACTACACCGACGCCGTCATGGTGCTGGCCGAGGACCAGGAGCAGGTGGACAAGCTCCTCGAGATCCGCGACCAGATCCCCAAGGTTCGCAAGGTGATCTACGAGGACCCCAGGGGGATGCGGAGCTACCGCGCGGACGACTGGTTCCTCTCGTTCGAGGAGGTGCTCGAGCTCGGGCGCGAGCACCGAAAGAAGCACCCCCGGGCCTTCGAGGAGCGCCTCGAGGCGGGGAGGCCCGACGACGTCGCCCACTTCTCGCTGACCTCGGGAACGACCGGCAAGCCCAAGGCGGCGATGCTCTCCCACAAGAACCTGATCCACATGGGGGTCGCGCTCCAGGAGGTGGACCCCCTGGAACCCACCGACGACTACCTCTCCTTTTTGCCGCTCGCCTGGATCGGTGAGCAGATGATGACCGTGGGCATGGGGCTGACCGGGGGGTTCGCGGTGAACTTCCCGGAGGAGGTTGAGACCGCCATGAGCGACCTCAAGGAGATCGGCCCCCACGTCATGTTCAGCCCGCCCCGGGTTTGGGAGGGGATCCAGAGCCGGATCTGGGTGGACATCAGCGAGTCCTACCGCTTTAACCGCTGGGTCTACGAGCGCCTTTTGAAGATCGGCTACCGGGCCGCCGACTACCGCATGCGGGGCCGGCCGATGCCGCTAGGCCTTAGGCTCGCCTACGCGTTTGCTCACGCCGTCCTCTTCCGGCCGCTCAAAGACCGGCTCGGCTTTTTGCGCCTGCGCCGCGCCTACACCGGCGGCGCCGCGCTCGGACCCGACGTCTTCCGCTTCTTCCACGCGATCGGGGTGAACCTAAAGCAGATCTACGGGCAGACCGAGATCACCGGCATCGCCTACGTCCACCGCGACGGCGACGTTCGCTACGACACCGTGGGCAAGCCGATCCCGGGCACCGAGGTCAAGATCAGCGAGGAGGGGGAGATCCTCTCCCGCTCCGACGCCGTCTGCCTCGGCTACTACAAGCGCCCGGACGCCACCGCCGAGCTCCTCGAGGGGGGATGGCTCCACTCCGGGGACGCCGGCTACCTCACCGAGGACGGCCACCTGGTGGTGATCGACCGCCTCTCCGACGTGATGCACACCGCCTCCGGCGAGATGTTCAGCCCCCAGTTCATCGAGAACAAGCTCAAGTTCTCCCCCTACATCAAGGAAGCGGTGGTCTTCGGGAACCAAAGGCCCTACCTCACCGCCTTCATCAACGTGGATCCCCAGACCGTGGGCAAGTGGGCGGAGGACCGGGGCCTCGCCTACACCACCTACATGGACCTCTCGCAAAAACCCGAGGTGGCGGAGCTCATCCAAGGGGAGGTCGCCCGGGTCAACGAGGAGCTCAAAGAGCCTCTTCAAATCCGCCGCTTCGTGCTCCTCTATAAACTCCTCGACGCCGACGACGACGAGCTCACCCGCACCGGCAAGGTGCGCCGCAAGTTCGTGCACGAAAAATACGCCGACCTCGTCGAGGCGATGTACGAGGGCAAGGAGAAGACCCGGGTCCGCGCGGTCTTCAAGTACCAGGACGGCTCGGTGCAGGAGGTGGAGACCGAGGTCCGGATCCACGACTTAAAGCCCGTCCCCGAGCCGGTGGGAGGGACGCGATGAGTTACCTGCTGCAGCTTCTCGTTTCCGGGCTGGTGGTGGGCTCGATCTACGCCCTGGCCGCCCTCGGGTTTGTGCTCATCTACAAGGCGAGCCGGGTGATCAACTTCGCCCACGGCCAGTTCATCGCCGTCGGCGCCTTCACCGTCTACGCGCTGGTGGTCTACCTCAAGCTGAACGTCTGGCTCGCCTTCGCGGCGGCGATCCTCTTCACCGCGCTGGTCGCTTACCTCGTGGAGAAGCTCTTTTTAAAGCCGCTCGTCGGCCAGCCGATCATCAGCGTGATCATGGTGACGATCGGCCTGGCCTCGTTGCTCGACGGCCTGATCCACCTCACCCCCTTCGGCGGCGGCAACTTCTCCCTGCCGCGCTTTCTTCCCGAGGGCGGGGTGAGCTTCCTCGGGGTCTCGGTGAGCTACCCCCAGCTCCTCGCGGTCGTGCTTACCGCCCTCTTCCTCGCCGGGTTCGGCTGGTTCTTCCAGCGCTCCACCCTGGGGGCGGCGATGCGGGCGGTGGCCGACGACCAGATGGCGGCGATGAGCCTGGGCGTGAGCGTGGAGCACGTCTTCGCCCTGGCCTGGGCCGCCGCCGGGATCACCGCCGCCGCCGCCGGCTTCATCGTCGGCACCGTCTCCGGGATCAACCTCGAGAGCCTGGTGGCGATCGGCCTCAAGGTCTTTCCCGCGGTGATCCTCGGGGGGCTCGACTCGATCCCCGGGGCGGTGGTGGGCGGGATCGTGATCGGCGTCTTGGAAAACCTGGCCACCGGCTACCTCGACCCCCTGGTCCCCGGCGGGGGCACCGCCGACGTCTTTCCCTTCGTGGTCCTTTTGCTCGTGCTCTGGTTCAAGCCCCACGGGCTTTTTGGCACCGAGGAGATCGAGCGGGTCTAGGAGGTCCCGATGCGAAATCCCTGGGCTCAGACCGGCAACTACAAGACCAGCTACCGGCAGGACACCGCGATCTTCGCCACCTACCTCGAGATGCTCTCGCTCTGGGCCCTGATCGCGGTCCTCTTGGCGCTGCCCTTCTTCCTCTCCCGCCCGCAGATGTTCGTCCTGGACTTGATCCTGGTCTACGCGCTCGCCGTCCTCGGGCTCAACATCACCACCGGCTACGCCGGCCTCATCAACATCGGTCAGGCGGCCTTCGTGGGGGTGGGGGCCTACACCGCGGCGCTCCTCGCCCCCTCGCTCCCCTTTTGGCTCACGGTGCCGATCGGGGGCCTGGCGGCGGCGGTCGCGGGCGGGATCGTGGGGATCCCCTCGCTTAGGATTAAGCACCTCTACCTCGCGATCGCGACCCTCGCCTTCCAGATCATCTTCGAGTGGACGGTGGGGCACTCGACGCTCCTGAAGCAGGGCGGGGCGATCTCCATGCCCCGGGTCGAGTTCCTGGGCTACCGGGTGGGGTACAAGAACCACTACTACTTCTGGTACTTCGTCATCCTCTTCGTGGTGGTGGTGCTCGCCTTCGCCTTCCGCAACCTGCTAAGGACCCGGTTCGGCCGGGCGCTCGTCGCCGTGCGCGACAACGACCGCGCCGCCGACGCGATGGGGATGCACCCCGGGCTCACCAAGATCTTCGCCTTCGCCCTCGGGGGCTTTTTCGCCGGGATCGCCGGGGGGCTTTACGCCTACCTCTCCCGGGCGGTGGTGATCGAGGACTACATGCTGCCGGTCTCGATCAAGTTCCTGGCGATGGCGATCGTGGGGGGCTTGGGCTCCTTGGTGGGGAGCTTTCTGGGCCCCGCCTTCCTGGTGCTCCTCGACCTCAACATGGAGGACCTCGCCAACTGGCTCAAGAGCCTCGGGCTCTCCTACGCGGGGGTGGACATCGCCTCCGCCATGCGGCCCCTGACCTTCGGGCTCGTGATCGTGCTCTTTCTCATCTTCGAGCCCCGGGGGCTCGCCAACTGGTGGCGGCTGGTCCGGAACTTCTTCCGGAACTGGCCCTTCAAGTACTAGGCAAGAAGGCCCTTGGGCCTTTTTGCGAAAGGGAGGTGGAGGATGAGAAAACTTGCGGTCATGGTTTTCCTGCTCCTTGGCTTCGGCTTTGCCCAGAAGGTGCACCTGATGTGGTCGGGCGCCATCACCGGTCCGACCTCGGACGCGGGCAAGTATTACGCGCAGGGCGTCGAGGACTATTGCAAGTACGCGAACGAGGAGGGCAAGACCGGCGGGCTCACCATCGTCTGCGAGACCCGCGACGACCAGTACAACAACGCCAACACCCAGCGGAACTTCGAGGAGGCCCTGGAGCGCGGCGACCCCGCCTTCCTCGGCTACTCCACCGGCGGCACCCTCCAGCTCAAGCCCCTGATCCAGGAGGTGGGCATGACCTACATCCCCGCCTCCTACCACATCGGCAACATCGACCCGCCGGATAACGACTACCTCTTCCTGCCCATCGTCTCCTACTCCGAGCAGGTGATCGCGCTGCTGGAGTACATCGCCAAGGAGAAGCCGGGCGCCAAGGTGGCGCTGGCGGTGCACCCCTCGCCCTTCGGCCGGGCCCCGGTGCCGGACGCCAAGAAGGCGGCCAAGGAGCTAGGGATCGAGATCGTCGAGGTCCAGGAGATGGCCAAGGGCCTCGACTACACCGCCACCCTGAAGCGCTTTGCCAACAAAGGCGTGGAATACATCGTCTACCAGAACGTCGCCGGCCCCGTGGCCACCATGATCAAGGACGCGAAGAGGCTCGGGCTCAAGATCAAGCACGCCGCCGCCCACTACGCCGGCGGTCCCGACCTCCTTCGCCTGGCCGGCGACGCCGCCGAGGGCGTGATCTGGGTGACCTCCTACTTCATGCCCTACGAGGACGCCGCCGGGGCCGCCTTCGTGAAGAAGCTGGGTGAGCGCTACAAGCGGCCGGCCGACACCATCGAGAGCGTGCACTACCCCTCGGGGATGCTGGCGGCGGCGATCGCCATCGAGGCGATCAAGCGGGCGCACGAGGCGGGCAAGCCGGTCACCGGCGACGCCGGGCGGGAGGCGGTCTACGCCGAGATGCTGAAGCTCTCCTTCGACCCCGGGCTCGCGGTGGGGCCGGTGACCTACACCAAGGAGGACCACGTCGGCGTGGACCACATGCGGGTGCTGCGGGCGGAGGGCGGCAAGTTCGTGCCGATCACCGAGCCCTTCCAGTCGAAGCTCTTCCGCAAGGTGCACTACGGGAAGTAGGCGTCGCGGTGGGGCGCGGGGGAGCGCCCCCGCGCCCCGTCCTTCGCGGGTTCGGGAGGGGGCATGCGGGAACGTCCAGCGAGTCCTGAGGACCTCGGCGAGATCGTGCTCGAGGTCAACAACATCGAGGTCGTCTACCACGACGTGATCCAGGTGCTGAGGGGGGTCTCGCTCAAGGTGCCGGGCGGGCGCATCACCGCCCTCCTCGGTCCCAACGGGGCGGGGAAGACCACCACCCTGCGGGCGATCTCGGGGCTTTTGAAGCCGGAGTACGGCAAGGTGACCGACGGGCGGATCCTCTACCGGGGCGAAGACCTCGCCAACCGGGGGCCCGAGGAGATCGTGCGCCTGGGGATCGTGCAGGTGCCCGAGGGGCGACACGTCTTCAAGCACCTGACGGTGGAGGAGAACCTCAAGGTGGGTTCCTACATCCACTACGGGCGGACGGTGCGGGAGGACCTCGAGCGGATCTACCACTACTTCCCGAGGCTCTACGAGCTCAGGAACAAGCTCGCCGGCTACACCTCCGGCGGCGAGCAGCAGATGCTCGCCATCGGCCGCGCCCTGATGGCCCGGCCGAAGCTCCTCCTCCTGGACGAGCCCTCGCTTGGTCTCGCCCCCCTCCTCGTGCGGGAGATCTTCGAGATCGTCCGGCAGATCAACGCCGAGGAAGGGGTGACGGTCCTCGTCGTGGAGCAGAACGCCCGCGTCGCCCTGGCCGCCGCCGACTACGGCTACATCATGGAGCAGGGGCGGATCGTGCTCGAGGGCGACGCCGACTACCTCGAGCAAAACCCCGACGTCCGCGAGTTCTACCTGGGGGTGGCGAAGAGCGGCGGCCGGAAGTCCTTCAAGGAGGTCAAGGCCTACAAGCGCCGCAAACGCTTCATGTAGCCGGGGACGGCCTTCGTTGACCCGGGTCTGGGGCCGTGCTACCTTGAACTGGGAGTCGGAACCCCCATCTCCGGCTTCCCGCCCGATCGGGGCGTAGCGCAGTCCGGCAGCGCGCCTGCTTTGGGGGCAGGATGTCGCAGGTTCAAATCCTGCCGCCCCGACCACGCGGGAGTAGCTCAGTTGGTAGAGCATCGGCCTTCCAAGCCGAGGGTCGCGGGTTCGAGTCCCGTCTCCCGCTCCAAGCACGCGCCCGTAGCTCAGCGGATAGAGCAGCCGCCTTCTAAGCGGTAGGTCGGGGGTTCGAATCCTCCCGGGCGCGCCACGACTCGGGGCGCACGCCCCGTTCGTTTTTGCCATGCGGGAGTACACCCTTGAGGACTTCGACTACGAGCTGCCCGAGGACCGGATCGCCCAGTCGGGCGTCGAGCCCCGGGACGCCGCCCGGATGCTGGTGGTCCACCGCGACGGGCGGCCCTTCGAGCACCGCCGGGTTCGCGACCTTCCCGAATACCTCCGGGAGGGGGACGTTTTGGTCTTGAACCGGAGCCGGGTGATTCCCGCCCGGCTCTTGGCGAGAAAACCCACCGGCGCCCGGATCGAGGTCCTTTTGGTACGGGAAGAGGCGCCCTCGGTCTGGCTCGCGCTCCTCCGCCCGGCCCGGAAGGCGCCCCCGGGGACGCGCCTCCGCTTTCTCGAGGGCGAGGCCGAGGTGGTGGACGTGCTCGAGGAAGGGCTCCGGCGGCTTCGTTTCTTCGCCGACCCCTGGACCCTGATGGAGCGGGCCGGGCGGGCGCCGCTTCCCCCTTACCTTCGCGCGGAGGTGCCCTTCGAGCGCTACCAGACGATCTTCGCGAAGACGCCGGGTTCGGTGGCGGCGCCCACCGCCGGGCTCCACTTCACCGAGGCGCTCCTGGCTCGGGTCCGGGAACGGGGCGTTTCGGTCCACGAGCTCGAGCTCCACGTCGGCCCCGGCACCTTCCGCCCGGTCAAGGGGCGGATCGAGGAGCACCGGATGCACGAGGAGGTCTACTTCATCCCCGAGGCCACCGCGAGGGCGGTGAACGACGCCCTCGCCGAGGGCCGTCGGGTGGTGGCGGTGGGGACGACGGTGGTGCGGGCGCTGGAGTCGGCCTACGGGGAGGAGGGCATCCGGCCCGGGGAGGGGCGCACCCGCCTCTTCATCCGGCCGCCCTACGCCTTCCGGGCGGTGGGGGCGCTCCTCACCAACTTCCACCTCCCCCGTTCCACCCTGCTCATGCTGGTCGCCGCCTTCGCCGGGTACGAGCGGACGATGGCCGCCTACCGCGAGGCGCTTCTCCGGGGCTACCGCTTTTATTCGCTCGGGGACGCGATGTTCATCGACTAGAGCTCGGCCCGGTAGCGCCGGCGCTCGGTCTCGATCGCCCGCTGGAGCTCCTGGATCTCCCGGAGGAGCTCGGCGCTCGCCCCCTCGGCCAGGCGGGCCTTGAGCTCGGCCAGGCGGGCGCGGTAGTAGCCCTCCCGCAGCCGGGCCATGGCCTTTTCCAGGGTGCGCTCGAGCTCAGCGGGCTCCGGCGGCGCGGCCAGCATGAGCCGCTCGAAGAGGATCCCCCCCTCCTCCCGATCGAGCAGCCGCTGGCGGATGCGCCGGGGGTCGAAGTTGGCTTCCCGGGCGAGGGCGAAGAACTCCGAGAGGAAGCTTCCCTCTGGCGGCCAGGTGCGCTCCTCGACGAAGCGGGCCCAGTGGCGGAGCGACTCCGGCGGAAGCGCGAGCAGGAGGGCGACGATGTCGAGCTCGAGCAGGAGCACCCGGTCGGCGGTGCGGCTCGGGCTGGCGCCGGCGACGTCCGCGGCGGTGAGCTCGGTCCGGCCCTTTTTCCGCCGGCGGCGGGCGATCAGCTCCTCGAGGGCCTCGGGGAGGAGCCCGAGGCGTTCGACGATCCGCGCCTTGAGGGCCTCGGCCACGGGGTCGAAGGGCTCGGCGTCGACGAGCCGGGGAAGGAGCGCCTCCAACACCCGCCGCTTGCCCTCCGGCGTCCGCAGGTCCACCCCCCGGCTCGCCTCCTGGAAGCGGAACTCCACCTCGGAAAGGGCCTCCGAGAGGGCCCGTTCGAAAAGTTCTCGGCCGTCTTCCCGGAGCAGGAGGTCCCCCGGGTCCAGCCCCTCGGGGAGCAGGGCGGCGTGGACGCGGAAGCTCCGGACGACCTCGAGGTCGAGCCCGGCGAGCGTCGCCTTCCGCCCGGCCTCGTCGGCGTCGAAGGCGAGGTAGAGGTCGATCACGCCAAGCCGCTTTAGAAGCAGGGCCTGCTCTGGGGTGAAGGCCGAGCCCAGCACCGCCACCGCCTCCCGGTAGCCCATCTGGTGCAGGGCGATCACGTCGAAGAGGCCCTCGACCACGATCGCCCGCTTCTTCTCCCGGATCGCCTCCCGGGCCTGGGGGAGGCCGAAGAGGAGCTCGCGCTTTTTGAAGATCGGCGACTCGGGGCTGTTCAGGTACTTGGGCTGGCCCTCGGGGTCCAGGGTCCGGCCGGAGAACGCCACCACCCGCCCGCTGGCGTCGAGGATGGGCACCACCAGCCGGTCGCGGAAGCGGTCGTAGATCCGCCCCTCGCGCTCGGCCAGGACGCCCGCGGTCACCGCCTTCTCGAGCGGGATCCCCTCGCGGGCGAGGTACTGGGTGAGCCGGTCCCAGCCGGAGGGCGCGTAGCCGAGCTGGAAGGCCTCGACGTAGGTGGGCCGGATCCCCCGGCCCTCGAGGTAGCGCCGGGCGCGCTCGCCGAGCTCGCGGCGGAAGAAGGCGAGGGCCAGGGCGTTGATCTGGTAGAGGTCCTTGTCCTTCTTCTCCCGCGGCCGCTCGGGGAGCTCGACCCCGGCCTCGGCGGCGAGCCGCTCCAGGGCCTCGGCGAAGGTGAGCCCCTCGATCTTCTCGAGGAAGGAGAAGACGTCGCCCCCGGCCTTGCAGCCGAAGCAGTAGAAGAGGCCCTTCTCCTCGTCCACGTAGAAGGAGGGGGTCTTCTCCTTGTGAAACGGGCAGAGCCCCTTGTAGCGGCCGCGCCCCGCGGGCTTCAGCTCGACGTAGCGGCCGACCAGCTCCTTCAGGCTGATTCGCGCGCGGATCTCTTCTCGCGGGTCCATACCCTCTTCCAGCTCGCGAACGCGAGCCGTCCCAGGATACCGTAGCCGAGGAGGCGTTCCTCGGGCACCGGATCGACCTCGTGCCCCTCGGCTAGTAGCAGGCTCCGCCGCCAGTACTCCAGCACCAAAAACGGGCTCTCGAAGCGGAGGAGCGGCGCCACCCGGCGGCCCGAAGCGTGGGCGGCCTCGGCCTTGAGCAGCCGGGCCAGGTGGTGGAAGGGCAAAAAGCCCTGCCGCCAGGTCTGCTTGAGCATCTGGTCGGCGATCGCCTTGGTCTTCGCCGGGGCCTGGGGCCGGTAGTAGAGGGCGAAGGCGGCCAGCGCGAGGAAGCGCAGGTAGGGGTTCTTGGCCCGGGCCGAGAGCCGGAGCACGGCGCGGTAGTCGGGCCGGGGGTCCTCGCCCCGCTTGGCCCGGGCGATGCCCATGGCCAGCACCAGGAAGCCCTCGGTGTGGGGGCTGTCGGCCCGGGGGAGGAGCCCTTGGGCGAGGGCGTGGGCGCGCCGGTCGTCCCCCCGCAGGGCGGCGATGAGGGCGGCCATGGCGCCGATCCAGGGGTGATCGCAGCGGGCCAGGTACCCCTCGGCCCGGCGCTCGGCGCGCTCGAGGCGACCGGTCTCGATGAGGAGGCGGAGCTCGATGCCGGCCACCCGGGCGTAGGCCTCGCCGCAGGGGAGGTCCTCCAGGGCGGAGCGGGCCTCCTCGATCCAGGACCGCGCCCCGACCAGGTTGCCGACGTCGAGCTCGAGCGAGCCAAGGATGGCCCGGGCGAGGGTGGCGGTCGCCGGGTTCTGGGCCTCCGCCAGCGCCTTTTGGGCGTAGGTCCGGGCGTCCCGGGGGTGGAAGGCGCGCCAGGCCAGGCCGGCGAGGGCGAGGGCGAGCTCGGCGGCGGCGTCGCCCTGGCTGTGGGCCAGGGCGCGGCGGTAGGCCTCGGCGGCCTCGCCGAGCCTCCCCTCGGCCTCCAGCCGGCGGGCCAGGATCCGGAGCAGCCCGGGGTCCTCCGGGGGCTTAGCCTCGAGGAGCGCCGGGATGGGGGCGAGCTCGAGGAAGCGCCGCCAGGCCTCCCGGTCTTCGGGGCGCTCGTCGAGGTAGGCGGCGAGGTGCCGGGCGGCCTCCTCGTTGCGCCCCAGGGCGGCGAGGGCGAGCCCCTTGAGCCGCCGGGCCCGCGGTCCGGGGAGGTCGCCGAGGGCCGCCAAGGCCTGCTTAGGGTCCTTCGCGAGCCAGCGCTCGGCCAGGTCCAGCCGGACGGCGGCCTCCTGCTCCCGCGTCTCGGCCAGGGCCCGGGCCCGCTCGAGGAGCGAAAGCGCCTCGTTTTCCGGCGCCGCCCGCGCGAGCACCCGCAGCACCCGGATGGCGGGACCCTTGAGCCCGGCCTCGAGGTAGCAGCGGACCGCCTCCTCGCCCGCACCGCGCTCGAGCAGGGCCTCGGCCAGGGCGCGGAGCCAGGCGCGGCGCCGGGCGCCCGGCACCGAGGCGGCCGCGGCCCGCCGGTAGGCCCGGCTGGTGAAGACCAGGCCCCCCTCGGCCTCGGCGAGGAAGCCCTCCTCCTTGAGCCGCGCGAGGTGCGCCTCGACCCGGGGCCCGAGGACGGCGGCGAGGCGCACCTCGCGCGGCTCAAGGA
>JALVVO010000094.1 GCA_027023345.1 Thermaceae bacterium | reverse complement strand
CCACCACGATCACGTCGCCCCCGGCCACCACCTCGCCGCCGGGGTTGACGTCGCCCAGCACCACCACGGTCCCGCCCGCGCTCACCCGCCGGCCCGCCCGCACCGTCTCCGGCACCACCTGGGTGGCGGGGACGACGGCCGCCCCCCGGGGCGGGCGGAAGGTGACCTCGCGCTCGCCGGCCGCCTCCAGGAGGGCGGCCACCACCTCGGCGGGAACGAAGCCGGCGACCTCGACCTCGAGGGGGAGGTCGGGCAGCTTTTCCAGGGTCTTCCGGACCTCCTCGGGACCCTCGTCGCCGTCAAGGCGAACGGCCAGCGCCTTGGGGGTTGCCCGGACGCGCATCGGCCCCCGTTATACCCCAAAACGCGGCCATGATCCGCTTGACCACGGGCAGCGCGGCCCGGCTGCCCTCGCCGCCGTTCTCCACGAATGCCACCGCCACCAGGGGGCGGTGCTCGCCGTCCGGCGGCCAGGGGCCGAAGCCGGCGTACCAGGCGTGCTCGTAGCCCGCCCGCTTGCCCGGGGTCTCGGCGGTGCCGGTCTTGCCCGCGGTAGGGACCGGGAAGTCCCCCAGGCGAAAGCGGGCGGTGCCCTCGGTGACGGTCTTTCTGAGCCCCCGGCGGAGGACCCCGAAAAACCGCCCCGGAACCCTTTGGGCCTCGACCTCCCGCTCGACCAGGTGGAGCTCGGGCAGCCGGCCGGTGTAGAGGGCGGCGTAAGCGCGGGCCAGCTGGGCGGGGGTGACGAGCACCGGCCCCTGGCCGATCGCCACCGAGAGGGTCTCGCCGGGGTACCAGGGCTCGCCGTAGGCCTTCCGCTTCCAGGCCTCGCTCGGGACCAGGCCGGTCTTCTCCCGGAGCGAAAGCCCGGTGGCCTCGCCGAGCCCGAAGGCGCGGGCCCGGCGCTCGATCGCGGCGAGCGCCCGGAGCGGCCCCGCGTCGATCACCGCCTGGTAGAACCAGGTGTTGCAGGACCAGGCCAGGGCCTCCTCCACGGTCATGGGGCCGAGGTCGCGCGCCGACCAGTTCCGCCGCACCTGGCCGCCGAAGACGATCGAGGGGGTGCAGCGGTAGACCTTCTTGGGGGAGACCAGGCCCGCCTCCAAGAGGGCCGAGGCGGTGACGGGCTTGAAGGTGCTCCCCGGGGTGTAGGCCTGGACCGCCCGGTTCAAGAGCGGCTTCGCCGGGTTATTGATGATCCCCCGGATCCGCTCGGCCTCCACCGGGCGGCGGACGAAGACGTTGGGGTCGAAGCTCGGGGCGGTGGCCATGGCGAGAACGGCGCCGGTCTCGGGGTCCACCGCCACCGCCGCCCCCTTCAGGACCTCGGCGGGCGGCAGGCCGAGCTTCTTGCGGCCGGCGTTCACGTCGGCGAGGGCGGCGGAAAGCGCCGCCTCAGCGGCCTTTTGCAGCCGGTAGTCGAGGGTGAGCCGGACGTCCTCGCCGGGCACCGGGGGCACGAGCACCCGCTCGCGGAGCACCGCGCCGCGGACGTCGCGCTCCACCAGCTTGAGCCCCCGCCGGCCGCGGAGCCGGTCCTCGAGGGCGGCCTCGAGCCCGGCCTTGCCCACCAGGTCGTCGGGTTGGTAGCCCCGCTCGAGGTCGGCCTTGCTCGCCCGCTGCACGTAGCCGATCACCGAGCCGGCGATGGGGTGGGGGTAGAAGCGCTCGACGCGCTCGACGATCCAGAGGTTCTTCTGCCCAGCGACCAGCTCCGCCAGGGTGGGCACGAGCTCCTCGGGCAGGTTCGCCGCCACCACCGCCGGGCCGTCCTCGGGCTCGGGGAGGGCCTTTAGGCCCAGAAGGTCCAGGATCCGCTCCCGAAAGCGCACGGGGCCGCCGGCGTAGACGAGGTCGTAGGCCAGGCGGTTGTCGGCGAGGACGACGCCGCGACGGTCGAGGATGCGGCCGCGGGGGGCGGGGATGGTCTCGGTCTTCAGGTAGTTGCCCCGACTCAGGGTGACGTAGCGGTCGTGCTCCAGGACCTGGAGCTCAAAGAGCCGGGCCCCGAGCAGGCCGAGGCCGAGGTAGACGAGGACCAGGAGGAGGCGGAGCCTAGCCGGCATGGTCGGCGTCCCCCAGGATCGCTTCCGCGAGCCGGAGGTAGAAGGGCGCGGCCAGGGCGGTGAGGAGGGCCTCGCCGAGGATCGCCCCGGCGAAGTCGAGGGGGCCGACGAGGAAGAGGCCGAGCACGTAGACCACCAGGAAGACCCCGAACCACTTGGCGAGGTACGCCCCGGCGAGGATCGCCGCCCGCCCCAGGATCTCCTCCGGGTGAAGCCAGGTGGAAAGCCCGAGGATGGCGTAGGCCGCCATCAACAGCCCCACCGCCATGAGCCCCAGGTAGCCGCCGCCGACGAGGTCGGCGAAGAGCCCCACGCCGAAGGCGAGGACGAGGGCGAGGGCGGGCCGGACCCGGGGGGTGAGGGCGGCGACGAAGAGGAACCAGAAGTCGGGGGGAGAGAGGCCGTCGGGGAGGAGCCCGGCGAGGAGGGAGGCCAGGAAGACAGTGAGGAGGAAGAGCCCGACCGCCGCCACTACAGCCTCCTCAGCACCACGACCTCTTCGAGAAGGGAAAACCGTGCCGCCGGCCGGGCCCAGACCCAGTAAACGAGCGCCCCCGGCCCCGGGGGCTCGACCCGGACCACCCGGCCTACCGGGATGCCCTCGGGGAAGAGGCCGCCGATCGCGCCGGTGACGAGGAGGTCGCCCTCGGCGACCCGGACCTCGCGGGGAAAGCGCACCCGGAGCGAGTCTGGCGGCCTTCCGTAGGCGATGCCCCGGCCCGGCCCCCGCTCGGGGCGCACCCCCACGGCGCTCTCGGGGTCCACGACGGTGCGGACCACCGCCGTCCTCGGGGTGACCTCGAGGATCACCCCCACGAGCCCCTCGGCGCTGGTCACCGGCATGCCCACGGCGAGGCCGGCCTCGGCGCCGAGCCCCAGGACCAGCCGCCGGAAGAGGCCGCTCGGATCCTCGGCGATGACCGGCGCCACCGCCACCACCGCCGGCGCCTGGGTCTCGCGGACCTTGAGCACGCGGCGGAGGCGGGCGTTCTCGAGCTCGAGCTGGATCACCCGCTGCTTGAGCGCCTGCGTCTCCGCCCGCAGCCGGAGGGCCTCGCTCCGCCAGTCGCGGCGGTCGGCGAGGGCGGAAAGCGCCGCCCGCAGGTTCTGCCCCACGCGCTCGCCCAGCGCGAAGAGCGGCGCCGTCCGGCCCAGCACCTCGGGCGCCACCATCGGCGCGGTGCGAGCGGTCATCACCGCGAGCACCACCCCGAGCCCAAGGAGCAAGAGCCAAACCGCCCGGACCAAACCGCTAGACCCCCTCAAGGAGAGGGTAGCCGAGTTCCTTGAGAACTTCCCAAACCCCGGCCACGGGGAGGCCCACCACCGCGAAGAAGTCGCCGTCCACCCGCTCGACGAGGGCCATCCCCTTCTCCTGGATGCCGTAGCCGCCGGCCTTGTCGAGGCCTTCGCCGCTTTTTACGTACCATTCGATCTCCGCCTCGCTGAGCCTTCGGAACCGGACCCGGGGGGCGGCGAGCACCCATCGGGTGCGCCCGTCCGGGGCCACCACGCTAGCGGCGGTGTAGACGGTGTGGGTCCTGCCCGAGAGGAGCCGGAGGTAGCGGGCGTTCTCCTCGGGGCCCTTGGGTTTTCCCAGGATCCGGTCGCCGATCGCCACCACCGTGTCGGCGCCGAGGGCGAACCGGCCCGGCTCCCAGACGGAGCGGGCCTTTTTCTCCGCGAGCTCGAGCACAAAGCGCCCGGGCGGCGGCGCCGGCGGGGGCTCGGTCGCTTTGGGAGCGCGCACCTCGAAGGAAAGGCCGAGCCGGGCGAGCAGCTCCCGCCGGCGGGGACTCTTCGAGGCCAGGATCAAAGGCCTCATCCGCCGACCAGCTTGACCCCGGAGGAGGTCCCGATGCGGCTCGCGCCGGCCTCGATCATCGCCCAGGCGGTCTCGCGGTCGCGGATGCCGCCCGAGGCCTTCACCTCCGCCCGGTCCCCGGCGACGGCCTTGAGCAGGCGGACGTCCTCGAGGCTCGCCCCCCGGGGCCCGAACCCGGTCGAGGTCTTGAGGAAGTCGGCCCCGCCCCGGAGGGCGACCTCGGCCAGGGGGCGGAGCTCCTCGGGGGTGAAGAACCCGGTCTCCAGGATCACCTTGAGCACCGCCCCCGGCGCCGCCTCGCGCACCGCCCGCACGTCGGCCTCCACCGCGGCGAGGTCGCCGGCCTTGGCGGCGCCGATCGGGATCACCATGTCGATCTCCTCGGCCCCCTGGGCCACCGCCAGGGCGACCTCGGCGGCCTTGATCGGGCTCGCGTTCGCCCCCAGGGGGAAGCCCACCACCGCCGCCACCTTGAGGGGGGCGTCACCCTTTTCCGCCATCACCAGCGGAACGAAGCGCGGGTTGACGCAGACCGCGTAGAAGTAGTGGTCGAGCGCCTCCCGCACCAGCCGCCGGACGTCGGCCTCGGTGGCCTCGGGTTTGAGGAGGGTGTGGTCGATGTACCTGGCGAGCTCGAGGTCCATAGGGCCACTTTACCGCCCTTGGTTTTTAGGGTGGAGAAGATCGGGATGCCGCCTTCTCACCTCGAGCTCACCGAGGCCCTCCGGGAGGTGCTCGCCTCCGGGGCCTCTGCCCCCCGCCGGCAGGTGCTCCCGGTCCCGGGCAGGCGGTTTCTCGTCATGCCCGCCGCCGACGAGCGGCTGGTCCTGGCCAAGCTGGTGGTGGTGCGCCCAGGGGCGAGCCCGAGCGTCTTCGCCGAGCTCTGGGCGATGCGGCTCGACTCCGGCGAGGTCTTCCGCCTGCCCGCCGAGGAGCTCACCGTCCGCCGCACCGCCGCCCTCTCCCTGCTCGCGGCCCGGACGCTCGCTCCCCGGCGGGAGGGGGCGCTCCTTTTGGTGGGCGCCGGGCGCCAGGCCCGGGGGCACCTCGAGGCCTTCCACGAGGGGCTCGCCCTCACCCGCGCCCTGATCAAGGGGCGAAGCCCTGAGCGGGTCGAGGCCCTCCTCGAGGCTGCCCGCGCCCTCGGCATCCCCGCCGAGCCCTTTGCCGGCCGCTACCCCGAAGACCTCGCCTTCGTGGTCACCGCCACCACGAGCCGGGAGCCGGTGGTCTCCGCCGATCTGCCCGAGGGGGTCTTCGTCGCCGCGGTGGGGAGCTTCACCCCCGAGGCCCGGGAGCTCCCCGAGGCGCTCGTCCAAAGGGCCACGCTCGTGGTCGCCGACACCGAGGACGCCCTGGTTGAGGCCGGGGAGCTTCAAGGCCTTCCCCGAAGCCGCGTCCGCCTCCTCGCCGAGGCGCTACGGGAGCCGCCCCGGGTCTCGGGAACCGTGGTCTTCAAGTCCACCGGCCACGCGATCTTCGACCTCGCCGCCGCCCGGGTCTACTTGAACGCGTAGGCGCCGTTCGCCAGGAACCGGAGGATACCCTCGGCGATGCCCTCGGCCAGGCGCTGGCGGTGCTCGGGCCGGGCGAGGCGGCGCCCCTCGGTGGGGTGGTTGGCGAACCCCACCTCGACCAGCACCGCCGGGATCCGGGCGTAGCGGAGCACGTAGAGCGGCGCCGAGTGGACTCCCCGGTCGGGAGATCCGGCGGCCCGCACCAGCCGGGCCTGGAGGGTGCGGGCGAGCTGGGCCGAGAAGGCCAGGTTGGCCTGGGCCACGAGGTCCTTGAGCACCCGGTCGGTGAGGGTCTCGGTCTCGCGGGTGAGGCGCTGGCCGATCTCGCCGCCGCCGTTCTCCCAGACCGCAAGCCTTTGCGCCTCGGGGTCGATGGCCCGCCCCAGGTAGTAGGTCTCGATCCCCGCCGCCGGCCGCGGCGCCGAGTTGACGTGGATCGAGACGAAGAGGGTCTTCTTGGCGTCGGCCATGCTGGCGCGCTTTTTGAGGTCCATGACCTTGCGCTTCCAGAGGTCCTTCTCCCCGGGCGGGGCGAGGTCGGCGTCGCGGTCGCGGGTGAGCACCACCCGGACGCCCCGCGCCTCCAGGATCCGCTTCGTCCGGAGGGCGACGTCGAGGGTGACCTCCTTCTCGACCACGTACCCCACCGCCCCGGGGTCGGGCCCTCCGTGGCCGGGGTCGAGCACCACCACGGGCTTCGGGGGATCGGGCTTCTTCGCTACCGGAGCGGCGCCCTTCCTCAGGTCCACCACCAGCCGGTAGGTGCCGGGGACGGTGCCCTCGAGCACAAACGCCTTCGCCTCCACCCCCGGCGGCACCCGGAGAACGAGCTCGCTTCCCTTGGCCTGGTACTCGATGAGCTCGGGGCTCTTCACCGCGACCCGCTCGGGCTCGAGCACGTAGCCGGAGAGGCGGACCAAGAGGACCCCCTCGCGCTCGAGGACGCGGTAGGTGGCCCGCTCGGGCAGGTCGAGCACGACCCGGGTAAACCCCTCGTGCAGGCCGACCCGGGGGCTCGCGAGCGCCGCCCCGAGGGCGAGGAGGAGGGCGATCCACCGCCTCATGGTGCGCTATCCATTCTAAGGACGGAAAATGGGAATCCGGTGGGCAAACGCCCCTCCAGGCTGCCGCTAAGATAAGCGGGGTGCGCCCAAGGGGGCGCGAGAAAGGGGGCCTGCCAGGTGCAGTATCAAGCACAGCTCGAGGCGGCGCTTCTCGTGGCCGCCTTTGCCGTGGTGGGGGTCGTCATCGTCTACGCCACCATCTTGCTTTCCCGCCTCTTGGTAGGGGCGAGGCCGAAGACCGGCGCCAAGCTCGAGGTCTACGAGTCCGGCGAGGTCACGATCGGGACCACCGAGGTCCGGGTCAGCGTCCACTACTACCTCTACGCCCTGCTCTTCTTGATCTTCGACGTGGAGGCGGCGCTTCTCTTCCCCTGGGCGCCCGCCTTCGACAAGCTCGGCTGGCTCGGGGTCATCGAGGTCACCGTCTTCGTGGCCATCCTGGCGGCGGGCCTCGCCTACGCCTGGCTGAGGGGGGTGCTGAAGTGGGTCTTCTAGGATCCGAGGAGCGGCCGCAGAACATCATCCTGGGCACGCTCGACGACGTGATCAACCTGGCCCGGAGCCGGAGCCTCTGGCCGCTCACCTTCGGGATCGCCTGCTGCGCCATCGAGATGATGGCCACCTGGACCCCGAAGGTGGACGCCGACCGGCTGGGCATGTTCTTTAGGAACAGCCCCCGGCAGGCCGACCTGATGATCATCTCGGGCACGGTGAACAAGAAGCTGGCGAAAAGGGTCAAGCGCCTCTATGAGCAGCTCGCCGAGCCCAAGTGGGTGGTCAGCATGGGGGCCTGCGCCAACCAGGGCGGCCCCTTCCGCCAGGGCTACTCGGTGGTGGAGGGGGTGGACAAGATCGTCCCGGTGGACGTCTACGTCCCCGGTTGCCCGCCCCGGCCCGAGGCGCTCCTCCAGGGGCTCTTGCTGCTGCGCGACAAGATCGCCGACCGAAGGCTCCGCTATAAGAAGGCCCGGGTCGTTCCCACCGACTACGACGTCTTCGCCGAGCCCGGCAAGGACGGGAGGGTGCCGGTGCTATGACCGAGCTCCGCTATAAGAAGACCACCGAGTTCGACGAGGAGGTCTACGCTGTCCACCCCGAGGACTACCGGGCCCTGCTCGAAGCCCTGAAGGCCGAGGGCTTCGACTACCCCCGCTCGCTCACCGGGATGGACACCGGCTACGGCCTCCGGGTGGTGGTCCACCTCTACGGGATCGAAAGCGGCAAGAAGGCCACCGTTTTCACCGACGTGCCCTACGACGACCCGGTGGTGCCGAGCGTGACCGACCTCTGGCCGGGGCTCGAGTGGTTCGAGCGGGAGGCCTTCGACCTCGTGGGCATCCGCTTCGCGGGCCACCCCGACCTTAGGCGCATCCTCCTCGAGGAGGACTGGACGATCCACCCCTTGCAAAAGCGCTACGACACCGGGGGCTACCCGCTGCCCGACTGGCAGCCGGCCCCCTGGCCCGAGACCCCGCCCTGGGAAGAGCCCCAAGCGAGCGAGGAAGGGGGTGAGGCGTGAGGAACCCCACCACGATCGAGCCGGTGCCGGGCCGTACCGACGAGATGATCATCAACATGGGGCCCCAGCACCCGGCGACCCACGGCGTCCTCAAGGTGGTGATCGGGCTCGACGGCGAGCGGATCACACGGGCGGTGCCCCACATCGGCTTCCTCCACCGCAACCACGAGAAGATCGAGGAGGCCCGCACCTACACCCAGATCATCAGCTACACCGATCGGATGGACTACGTCTCCGGGCTGCAGAACGAGCTCCCCTTCATCCTGGCGGTGGAGGACCTGCTCGGCGTCGAGGTGCCCCCGCGGGCCAAACTGATCCGCACGATCTTCTTCGAGCTCTTCCGCATCGCGAGCCACCTGGTCTGGCTGGGTACCGGGATGCTCGACCTGGGGGCGATCACCCCCTTCCTCTACACCTTCCGGGACCGCGAGAAGATCCTCGAGATCACCGAGAAGACCGCCGGCGCCCGCATGCTCCCCAACTACTTCACCTTCGGCGGGGTGCGCCGCGACGTCCACCCCGACTTCTTCAAGGACGTGGCCGCCTTCCTCGACTTCTTCGAGACCCGCCTGCCCGACTACTACGCCCTGGTGCTCGACTCGCCGGTCTTCCAGGCGCGGGCCGTGGGCGTGGGCGTCCTTTCCAAGGAGCGGGCGATCGCCCGCGGCGCCTCGGGTCCGGTGATCCGCGCAAGCGGCGTTCCCTACGACGTTCGGAAGGCCGAGCCCTACGACGCCTACCCCGAGCTCGAGTTCGAGATTCCGACCCGGGAGGAGGGCGACGTCTACGCCCGCTTCTGGGTGCGGTTCCGGGAGATGGAGGAGTCGGTCAAGATCATCCGGCAGGCGCTCGAGAAGGTGCCGAAGACCGGGCCCTATAAGGGCAAGGTCCCGCCCCGGGTCAAGCCCAAGCCCGGCGCCCGCTACCGGGCGGTGGAGATCGCCCGCGGCCACCTCGGCGCCTACGTAGTTTCGGACGGCAGCGAGTACCCCGCGCGGATCAAGCACCGCTCGCCGAGCTTCGCCAACCTCCAGCTCATCCCCGACCTCTTCGTCGGCGCCCGCTTCGCCGACGCGATCGCGATCCTCTCGTCCTTAGACCCGGTCTTTGGGGAGGTGGACCGATGAGCCGGATGCCTCTGCCCACCGAGCGCCTGGTGCAGCCGCGGCTCGTGGGTTACGACCCCACCCGGCCAAAACCCTGGCTCGAGCGCATCGCCTACGCCCTCTTCTTCTCCGCGCTCTGGGTCATGGTCGTCCTCGCCTACGGGGTGGTGCCCACCGTCTTCCGCCACTACGGCTGGCTCAAAAGCCCCCTAGGTTTTGCCGCCTACGCCGTCATCGAGGCGGTGCTCGCCTTCCTCTTGGCGGCGGTGGTGGCGCTCATTTTGATCGTCGTCCTCCGGAAGTACCTGGGCAAGGTCCAAGAGCGGGTCGGGCCCATGCACTACGGCCCCGCCGGGGTCTTCCAGACCGTCTTCGACGCGCTCAAGCTCCTCGGCAAGGAGGACTTCGCGCCGCGTCGCGTGGACTGGTTGATCTTCCGGCTGGCCCCGGCGATCGTCTTCGTGAGCGCCTTCCTCTTGATGGTGGCGATCCCGGTGGCGCCCGGCTGGCTGATCGCCGACCTCGACGTCGGGCTCCTCTACATCGTGGCGGTGAGCACGCTCGGCGCCTACGGCGTGGTGCTCGGCGGGCTCTCCCAGGGCAACAAGTGGGGGCTCCTCGGCGCCTTCCGCGCCGGCGCCCAGCTCGTCTCCTACGAGGTGCCGCTCGCCATCGCCCTGCTCTCGGTCGGCGTCTACGCCGGCTCGCTCCGCTTTGTGGACATCGTCGAGCACCAGTACGGGCTCTGGCACGTGGTGCCGCTCTTCCTCTCCTTCATCGTCTACCTGGTGGCGAGCATCGCCGAGCTCAAGGCCACCCCCTTCGACCTGCCCGAGGCCGAGAGCGAGATCGTCGCCGGCTACAACACCGAGTACTCGGGGATGAGCTTCGCCTTCTTCTTCCTCGCCGAGTTCGTCGAGCTCTTCCTCCTCCCCGGGTTCATGGTGCTGCTCTTCTTCGGCGGCTGGCACGGGCCGCTCTTCGGGCTCGACCCCACGAGCTTCGCCGCCGGGCTCCTCCAGAGCTTCTACTTCCTCGTCAAGGTGGCGGTCTGGGTCTGGATCTTCCTCTGGATCCGGGCCACCCTGCCGCGCTTTAGGGACGACCAGCTCATGGACCTGGCCTGGAAGGGGCTCTTGCCGCTTAGTCTGGTCGGCCTCTTGGTGGCCGCCCTCTTCCGCATGTTCCTGGAGGTGCTATGAGCCTTTTTGCCGAGGTATGGGACGCGGTGAAGGCGGTGGCCGCGGGGCTCGAGACCGTGCATAGAAGGGTAAAACAGCCTCCGGCCACCGAGTTCTACCCCTACAAGAAGCCCGAGATCCCGCCGGTCAGCGTGCAGTTTCTCGCCCTCATCCAGAACGAGGACGGGACCGACCGCTGCGTCGCCTGCCTGCAGTGCGAGCGGGTTTGCCCCAGCCAGGTGATCACCATCGAAAGGAAGCGGAACCCCGAGGGGAAGGGGTTTGTGCTCGAGCGCTTCGACCTCGACTTCGCCAACTGCATGCACTGCGCGAACTGCGTCGAGGCCTGCCCGGTCAGCGCCATCGTCACCGTGGGCGAGTTCGAGCACGCGGTCTACGACATCAACTTCCTTAAGGCGGACAAGGCCTTCCTCGACCACATCGGGCACGAGGCCAAGATCTGGTACAGCCCCAAGTTCGGGGTGGAGATGCGGACCCCCGAGGGCAAGATCGTGAAGGCCCCGCCCGAGATGCAGCCCGGGGGCCTCGCCGAGCTCCTCAAGGAAGCGGAAGGGGGCGAAGGGGCATGAGCGTCCTAGGGTTCGCCATCCTGGCCGGGCTCGTCCTCGCCGGGGCGCTGGTGGTGGTGCTCGCCGAGAACATCGTCCACGCGGCGGTGGCGCTCGCCTTCACCTTCTTCTTCGTCGCCGGGCTCTACGTGCTGCTCGGCAGCCCCCTGCTCGCGGTCATCCAGTTCGCGGTCAACGCCGCCGCCATCCCCATCCTGACGCTCTTCATCATCATGACCACCCAGAGCCGCCGGGTGCGGCCGGCGGCCGGGGTCTTCTACCTGGTGGCCGGGGTGCTGGCGGTGGTCTTCCTCGCCGGGCTCTGGGCCTACCTGGGCGCGCCCCAGGAGGCCTTCCGGCCGCTCAGCCCCGAGGGGCTCGGCGCCCGGCTCCTCACCGTGACCCTCCTGCCCTTCGAAGTGGCCTCGGTCCTCTTGCTCCTCGCCATGGTGGGCGCGGTGGTGCTGGCAAGGAGGCGGGAAGCATGATCACCCTGGGCCACTTTCTCGCGCTCTCCGCGGTGCTCTTCG
This sequence comes from Thermaceae bacterium, assembly GCA_027023345.1. Classification (GTDB taxonomy): domain Bacteria; phylum Deinococcota; class Deinococci; order Deinococcales; family Marinithermaceae; genus WFXV01. The sequence continues at coordinate 1,707 of JALVVO010000094.1, read as the reverse complement.
CCATCGGGCTCTTCGGCGTGATCACCCGGAGGAACCTGATCGCCGTCCTGATGTCGGTGGAGATCCTTTTGAACGCGGCCGCGATTGCCTTCGCGAGCGTAGCCGCCTACAAGGACCCGGTCTTCTTCTCGGGCCAGCTCTTCGCGCTCTTCGTCATGGTGGTGGCGGCTGCCGAGCTCTCGATCGGCTTCGCCATCCTCCTGAACGTCTTCCGCCACACCGGCAGCGCGGCCACCGACGTGGTCGAGGAGATGCGGGGGTGAGGCGATGAACTACCTCTATGCGGACCTCCTCTACTGGATCCCCCTCCTGCCCTTTTTGGGCTTTCTGGTGGTGATCTTGCTCGGGCGGCTCTTCAAGGGGCGCTCGGCGGGCTACTTCACCACCGGGGTGATGGCGGCGGTGGCCTTCCTCGCCACCGGGCTGCTCCTCGAGGCCTTGAAGGCCGCGCCCCAATGGGTGATGGAGGGGGGCGAGGCCACCTTGGTGCGCCCTGCGCTCGAGGGCTTCCCCTTCACCTTTGACTGGAACTGGCTTTCGATCCAGGGGGAGCGGGGCGTCCACTTCACCCTCTTCGCCGACCAGCTCGGCGCCGTGGTGCTCTTCATGGTGGCCTGGGCCTCGCTCTTCATCCACCTCTTCTCGATCGGCTACATGGACGGTGAGGAGCGCTACCCCACCTTCTTCGCCTACCTCCAGCTCTTCTCCGCCGCCATGCTCACCTTCGTCGCCGCCGGGGACTTCTTCATCGCCCTATTGGCTTGGGAGGTCATGGGGCTCATGAGCTACCTCCTGATCGGCTTCTTCTTCAAGAAGAAGTCGGCCCAGCAGGCGATGAAGAAGGCCTTCATCACCACCAAGTTCGCCGACCTCGGCTTCATGGTGGGGCTTTTCTGGCTCTACAAGGAGACAGGGACCTTTAGCCTTGCCGAACTCGGCGTCGGGGCCGAGCACCTGGCCGCCGGGGTGGCGCTTTGGATCGGCCTCCTTTTCTTCCTCGCGGCGATGGGGAAGAGCGCCCAGTTCCCGCTCCACGTCTGGTTGCTCGACGCGATGGAGGGCCCGACCCCGGTCAGCGCCATGATCCACGCCGCCACCATGGTGGCCGCCGGCGTCTTCCTGATGGCGCGGTTCTACCCGGTGCTCGAGGCCGGCCACGCCCTCCCCTACCTCGCCTGGATCGGCGCCCTCACCGCGCTCTTCGCCGCCGTGCTCGGGGCCGCCTTCGCCGACGTTAAGAAGATCCTGGCCTGGAGCACGGTGAGCCAGCTCGGCTACATGTTCCTGGGCCTCGGCGTCTTCGGCTGGGCGGCGGCGATGTTCCACCTCCTGGCCCACGCCTTCTTCAAGGCCCTCCTCTTCCTCGGCTCGGGCTCGATGATCCACGGCGCCAAGACCCAGGACATCTTCGAGATGAACCGGCTCGCCCGGTACATGCCGATCACCTACGGCACCTTCCTGATCGGGGCGGCGGCGCTCATGGGCATCCCGCCGTTCGCGGGATTCTGGTCGAAGGACCTGATCCTGCACGCCGCCCAGGAGCACGCCCCCTTCCTCTGGGCCCTGGGGCTCGTCGCCGCCTTCTTCACCGCCTTCTACACCACCCGGATGATCGTGATCGCCTTCCACCACCCGAGCCTCGAGTCCCCCTGGAAGAAGGCGCCCTGGAACCGGGGCTGCCCGGCCTTGAACCTGGGCCCCGAGGAC
>JALVVO010000093.1 GCA_027023345.1 Thermaceae bacterium | reverse complement strand
GTTCCCCGGCGAGCTTTAGCGCCCAGGGCTTATAGCGCACCACCGCGTCGGGGCCGGCCTCGATGACGAAGCCGTCCTCGCGGAGGGTGCGGACTTTGCCCCCGGGGCGGTCGGCCTCGAGGACGAGGACCCCTAGCCCCCGATTCTTCGCCTCGAACCCGGCGGCGAGCCCCGCCACGCCGCCGCCGACGACGATCAGCTCGACCACGAGAGCACGGCCTCCTCCACGATCGCGGCCAGGGCCTTGGCGTAGTCGAGCCCGGCGTTCAGCGAGGGGGCGCGGACGAGGCGCACCCCGACCCGGCGGGCGGTCGCCTGGGCCTCGTAGTCGAGGTCGTAGTAGACCTCGAGGTGGTCGGCGGGGAAGCCGATGGCCGCGACGAGCACCTCTTTGACCCCTTCCTGGGCGAGCGCCTCGAGGGCCTCGTTGACGTCGGGGCCGAGCCAGGCCTCGTCGGTGCGCCCGGCGGACTGGTAGACGAGGCGGTAGTTACGAAGGCCCAGGAGCCGGGCGATGCCGCGGGCGGTGGCCGCAAGCTGCTTGGGGTAGACGCCGCCGTCCTTTTCCACCGAGCGGAGGGGCACCGAGTGGGCGGAGAAGAGCACGACCGCCCGCTTGGGGTCCCGAAGCCTCCAAAGGCCCTCCAGGACCCGCTCGGTCTGGGCCTTGAGGTAGGCGGGGTGTTCGGCGTAGCTCGGGATCATCTTGAAGGCGAAGGGATGGCCGAGCGCATCCAGCGCCGCCCGGGCCCGCTCCTCGTACTCGGCGATGGAGCGCGCCGAGTAGTGGGGGGCGGCGACGAGCCCCACCGCCCGGCGCACGCCGGCCTCGGCCATGGCGCGGACGGCGTCCTGGATCGAGGGCTCGGCGTGCTTGGTGCCGACGAAGACGCGGGGGCCGAGGTCCTCCCGGGGCGGGGGAGGGGCCCCAAGCCCTTCCCGGTAGTAGGGGTAGGAAAGCCGAAGGAGCGCCTCGAGCCGCCGTGCGAGCGCGTGGGTGATCTCGTTTAGGGGGCTTTTCCCGATCTGCCGGTAGCGGGCTTTGAGCTCTTCAAGGAGAGGTTCGGGCGGCGGGTGGCCGTGGCGGATGTCGGTGTAGTAGGGGAGGATCCCCTCCTCGTCGTAGGGGGTGCCGTAGTACATGAAGAGGACGTCGGTCATCCTTGGGTCCTTTCGTGGACGTAGTCCACCAGGCGCCGGACGTTCTCCTCCGGGGTGCCGGGGAGGATGCCGTGGCCCAGGTTGAAGACGTGTCCGGGTCGGCCCATGTTGGCCTCGAGCACCCGCTCGGCGCCGGCGAGGAGCCGCTCCTTTGGGGCGAAGAGCAGGGCGGGGTCGAGGTTGCCCTGGACGGGGGTCTCCCCGAGCCGCTCGCGGGCCTCGTCCAGCGGGGTGGTGGCGTCCACCCCGAGGGCGGTGCCGCCCGCCTCCTTCATGAGCTCGAGCAGGTGCTGGGTCCCGGTGCCAAAGTGGATGACGGGGCGAAGCCCCCCGAGCTCGGCAAAAAGCGCCGCCGTGGGGCGCTGGACGTGGGCCTCGTAGTCGTCCCGGGTGAGCCGGCCCACCCAGGAGTCGAAGACCATCAGGACGTCGGCGCCGGCCTCGGCCTGGGCCTTGAGGTAGGCGGCCATGGCCCGGGCGAGGTGGAGGAGAAGCGCTTCGAAGGCCTCGGGGTGGTGGTACAGGAAGCGCTTGGTCTTGACGAAGTTTTTGGAGGGCCCGCCCTCGATCAGGTAGGAGGCGAGGGTGAAGGGGGCGCCGGCGAAGCCGATCAGGGGGACCTCGAGCTCGGCTTTGAGCAGGCGGATCGCCTCGAGCACGTAGGGCACGGCCTCTTCCGGGGAAAAGGGCCTAAGCCGCTTAAGGTCGTCCGGGCTTTCGATCGGCGCCTCCACCACCGGCCCCTTGCCTTCGACCAGGCGGGTGGGGAAGCCGAGGCCGGCAAAGGGCGTGGAGAGGTCGGCGAAGAGGATCGCCGCGTCCACGCCGAGCTTCTTCACCGGAAGCAGGGTGACGTAGGTCGTGAGCTCCGGGTTTTCCACGATCTCCTCGATCGTGTACTTTTCCCGGAGCCTTTGGTACTCCGGCTGGTAGCGTCCGGCCTGGCGCATGAACCAGACCGGGGTGTAGGGGGTTGGCTCCCCCTTTAGCGCGCGGAGGAGGACGTCGTTCACGGCGGCGATTCTACCCCGCCGCTAGACCACCTTGTAGCCGGCGGCGGCGAGTACCCGCCGGGCGGCCGCCTTCTCCCCGGCCTCGGCGAACCCGAGCCGGATCGCCCCGCCGGCGTCGCGGATGGTGAGGACCTCGATGTCCTTGATGTTGACCCCGGCCTCGCCGAGGGCGGTGGTAATGCGGGCGAGCTCGCCCGGGCGGTCGGGCACCTGGACCACAAGCTCGTGCCGCACCGGGAGCAGGCTCCGCTTCACCACCGGCAAGGCGTCGCGGGTGCGCTTGGCTTCCTCGGCGAGCCAAAGGAGCCGCTCGGGATCGTCGAGGCTGGACTCGAGCTCGTCCAGCGCCTTCCTCAGGTCGGAAAGCGCCCGGCGCACCGCGGCTCGGTTTTCCACCACCATGTCCCTGCTCATCCGCGGGCTCCCCGAGGCCACCCGGGTGAGGTCGCGGAAACCCCCGGCGGCGAGGAACATGAGGAGGTCCCGTTTCTCGTCCCGGGCAACGAGGAGGTTCAGGGCCACCGCGAGCAGGTAGGGGAGGTGGCTCACCCGGGCGACGAGGCGATCGTGGAGCGCGGGGTCGAGGACGAGGGGGTAGGCCCCGAGCTCGCTGACCAGGGCCTCGGCCTCCTCCAGGTCGGCGGGGTCGGTGGCCTCGGTGGGGGTGAGGACCCAGACCGCGTTCTCGAGGAGCCCGGCGTGGGCGTTTTCCACCCCGGCCCGCTCGCTTCCCGCCATCGGGTGCCCGCCGACGAAGCGGGGCAGGGCCCGGGCGGCCTCGACCACCGGCCCCTTGACGCTGCCGACGTCGGTGAAGAGCGTGGCTTCACCGGCGTGGGGGCGGATCGCCTCGATGAGCGCGGGCATCGTGCCCACCGGGGCGGCGAGCACGGCGAGGTCGAGCCCGGCGATCCAGTCGCCGAGCTCGGTGTGCACCCGGTCGGCGACCCCGAGCCCCTGTGCCGCCTCGAGCACCGCGGGGTCGCGGTCGTAGGCGTGGATCTCGGCGGCGAGGAAGCGGCTCT
>JALVVO010000092.1 GCA_027023345.1 Thermaceae bacterium | reverse complement strand
CCCCGGGGCCTGCCGGCGAGCCCCGGGGCGGCGGTGGGCCACGCGGTGCTCTCTCCGGACGCCGCCGAGGACTGGACCGCCCGCGGGTTCGACGTCATCCTGGTCCGCACCGAGACCAGCCCCGAGGACATCACCGGCATGTTCCTCGCCAAGGGGATCCTCACCGCCCGAGGTGGCATGACCAGCCACGCGGCGGTGGTGGCCCGGGGGATCGGCGTGCCGGCGGTGGTGGGCACCGCCGGCCTCCGCGTCGAGCCCGAGCAAAAGCGCTTCTTCCTCGGCGACCACGAGCTAAGAGAGGGCGACGTCATCAGCATCGACGGGACGACCGGGGCGGTCTACCTGGGCGAGGTCGCCTTGGTCGAGGCCGGGGCGGGGGAGGAGCTCGATCGCTTGCTCGCCTGGGCGGACCGGGTTCGGGTCCTCGGCGTCCGGGCGAACGCCGACACCCCCGAGGACGCGAAGAAGGCCCGCGAGCTCGGCGCCGAGGGGATCGGCCTCGTGCGCACCGAGCACATGTTCTTCGAGGAGGAAAAGCTCCGTTGGATGCGGGCGTTGATCCTGGCCGACGACGAGGCCGAGGCGAGGGTGGCGCTCGACCGCCTCTTCGAGTACCAGAAGGCCGACTTCAAGGGCATTCTGCGAGCGATGGACGGCCTTCCGGTTACGGTGCGGTTTCTCGACCCGCCGCTCCACGAGTTTTTGCCGCCCTTGGTGGAGCTCGAGCGCAAGGAGGCCCGGGGCGAGCTGCTCCCCGGCGAGGCCAAACTCCTGAAGCAGGTGCGCGCGCTCGCCGAGCAAAACCCCATGCTGGGCTTCCGGGGGATCCGGCTCCTCCTGCTCCGGCCGGAGATTCTCGTCATGCAGCTCGAGGCCCTGCTCGCCGCCACCCAAGAGCTCCGGGCCGAGGGGCTCGACCCCCGGCCGGAGGCGATGCTCCCCCTGATCAGCGACGCTCGCGAGGTGGAGCGGGCCTTTGAGCTCCTCGAGCCGGTGTTTGAGCGCTACGGCTTCCGCATCCCCCTCGGAACCATGATCGAGACCCCCCGCGCCGCCCTCACCGCGGGGAAAATCGCTCCCCTCGTCGAGTTCTTCAGCTACGGCACCAACGACCTGACCCAGCTCGCCTACGGGATCTCCCGCGACGACGCCGGCAAGTTCCTCCCCGCCTACCTCGAGGCCCGGATCTTCCCCGCAGACCCCACCGAGCGCCTCGACGAGGAGGGGGTGGGGCGGCTCTTGGCCCTCTCGGCCCGCGAGGGTCGGGAGAAGAACCCCGACCTGAAGCTCGGGCTCTGCGGCGAGCACGGCAGCGAGGCGCACTCGGTGAAGCTCGCCGCCCGGATCGGCCTCGACTACGTCTCGGCCTCGCCCTACCGGGTCCTCACCGCGCGGCTCGCGGCGGCGCAGGCCGAGGTCGAGCGGCGCCGCGCCAGTGCGTGAAACGTTTCACGAAGGGGAGGGCGTCCGCCCCTTCACGAAAAGGGCCCCCGGGGGGAACCCGGGGGCCCTTACCCTTGCAACCTAGCCTGCCTTTTCGATCCCGAGGACGGCTTCGCCGGCTTCGTCTCGCACCTCGACCCGGTGGCCGCGGGGCTCGCCGGGCTCCAGGGAGCGGGCCAGGGTCTCCTCCCGGATCCGCTCGGCGTGGGCTTCGATCGCCTTCGCGTAGTCGCCGCTCGCCCGGTAGGTGAGGCGGATCCGGTCGGCGACGAAAAGGTCCATCTCCTTCCGGCCCTGCTGAATGAGCCGGATCAGGTCGCGGGCGAGGCCCTCGAGCAGGAGGGCCTCGTCTACCCGGGTGTCGAGCACAGCGACGTAGCCGCCCTTGGCGAGGGCGGCGAAGCCCTCGGGCGCGGTGGCCTCGACCAGGACCTCCTCCGGCTGGAGGGTAAAGGTCTCGCCCTCGGCCTCGAGCTCGACCGGTTCGCCGGCGAGCACCTTCGCCGCCACCCGGCTCGCGTCGGCTGCGGCGAGGGCCTTCCGGATCGCCGCGAGCTTCCTGCCGTACTTGGGGCCGAGCTTCGGTAGGTTGGGTTTCACCGCGTAGGCGACGCCGGCCTCCGCCGGGCTCAGGACCTCGACTCGCTTCACGTTCAACTCGTCCCGGATCTCCTCGGCGAAGTGGCGGAGGGCCTCCCGCTCGGCCTCGCTGGGCGCGACGAGCCGGAGCAGGGGGAGCGGGGTGCGGGTCTTCACCCCGGCCTTCGCGCGCGCGCTCCTCGCCAGCTCGACCGCCTGGATCACCGCCTCCATCGCCCGGATGAGCCCCTCGTCGAGGTGCGCCTCCTCCGGCTTCGGCCAGTCGGCGAGGTGCACGCTCTCGGGGGCGCTTTCGTCTACCCTGCGGACGAGGTTCTGCCAGAGCGCCTCGGCCAGGAAGGGGGTGAAGGGCGCGGTGAGGAGGGTGACGGCCACCAGCGCCTCCCAGAGGGTGGCGTAGGCGGACTCGCGGTCGTGGGCGTCCTCGTTCTTCCAGAACCGCCGACGGTTCCTGCGCACGTACCACTGGGAGAGGTCGCGCACCACGAAGTCGCGGAGCTTCCTCGCCGGGGTGGTGGGGTCGTAGGCCTCGAGCCCCTCGGTGACCTCCTGGACGAGCCGTTGCACCCGCGCCACCAGCCAGCGGTCCATCTCGGGCCGCTCCTCCACCGGCGGGCGGCGCTTGAGGTCGGGCTCGTCGAGGTTCGCGTAGGTGACGAAGAAGCTGTAGACGTTCCAGAGCGTCAGGAAGTAGTCCCTGAGCGCCTCCTGCACCAGGTTCGGGCCGAAGCGCCGGGAGGCCTCGGGCGGGGCGGCGACGTAGATGTACCAGCGCAGGGCGTCGGCGCCAAAGCGGTGGATGATCTCCCAGGGGTCCACCACGTTGCCCTTCGACTTCGACATCTTCTCGCCCTTTTCGTCGAGGATGTGGCCGTGGCAGATCACGTTTTTGAAGGCCACCGAGTCGAAGAGCATGACCCCGAGCTGGTGGAGGCTGTTGAACCAGCCCCGAGTTTGGTCGATCGCCTCCGAGATGAAGTCGGCGGGGAAGCTCTTCCGGAAGGTCTCCCGGTTTTCGAAGGGGTAGTGGAACTGGGCGAAGGGCATGGCGCCGGAGTCGTACCAGACGTCGATCACGTAGGGCACCCGCCGCATCGTCCCGCCGCACTTCTCGCAGGTGAGGGTGATCCCGTCCACCGCCGGCCGGTGGGGGTCGAAGT
>JALVVO010000091.1 GCA_027023345.1 Thermaceae bacterium | reverse complement strand
AGGAGGCTGACCGGCTCTTCGCCCCCTTCGCCCGGCTCCCCGAGCACCAGGGGGTGGAGGGCTGGGGGCTCGGGCTCTCGCTGGTTCGGGAGGTGGCCGCCGCCCACGGGGGCGAGGCCGGGTTCGAGCCCCGGGGCGGGCGGCTGGTCTTCTACGTCGAGCTGCCTAGGGGACCCCGCGCCGGTTCTCCACCAGGCGGAGGAGCTCGAGGGGGCTGAAGGGCTTGGCGAGGTAGGCGTCGGCGCCCGCCTCCCGCCCCTTCTTGCGGCTCTCGTCGTCGTCCAGGGCGGTGAGCAGGACCACGAAGGTGTCGCGGTAGGGCGAGGCCTTGACCCGCCGGCAGACCTCGAAGCCGTCGTGGCGGCTTCCGAAGAGCAGGACGTCCAGCACCAGCACGTCGGGGTCGTGCTCGGCGAGGAGCTCCTCGATCCGGTCGCCGCTCGAGCTCGCCACCACCTGGTGCCCGAGCGGTTCGAAGGTGGCCCGGAGGAGCTCCTCCATTAGGGGTTCGTCTTCAATCACCAGGACCTTCATGGGCCTCCAGCCAGAGCAGGTTCTCGTGCAGGGATTCCAGGGGGAGCTCGAGGAACGCGGTGACCAGCGCGGGGTCGAGCCGGCCGCCGGCGAGGGCCAGGAGGCGCTCGCGGGCGGCGGGGATGGAGAGCCCCTTTTGCAGGTGGGTCTGGTAGTCGAAGACCTCGGCCACCGCCAGCACCCGGGCGCCCAGGGGGATCGCCTCGCCGGCGAGGCCCGCGGGGCCGCCGCTGCCGTCCCAGGCCTCGTGGTGGTGGCGGACCCACTCCGCCCCCTCGGCGAACCCGGGGAGGGCGGCGAGCACCTCGGCGCCCAGGGGGGCGTGGGTGAGGAAGGCCTGGCGCACCGGCTCGTCCGGCCGCTCCCCCTCGGAGACCGAGCGGACCCAGGCCCGAACGGTCTCGTCGGGGAGGGCGAGGAGCCCGACGTCGTGGAGACGGGCGGCGCGGAGGAGCGAGCGCCGGGAGAGCGGCTCGCCCAGGCGCCGGTTGAGGTGGTCCGCCCAGTAGGTGACCCGCCGGTGATGGCCCTCGAGGTGGGGGAAGCGGTGCTCCAAGAGGCGCACCAGCGCCTCCCCCCAGGCGGCCTCGGTCTCCTCCCGATCGGCGTAGACCCGGGCCAGGTCGCGGGCGTAGCGGACCAGCTGTTCGTCCAGGGCCATCGTCGGTTTTCAGCTTACCAGCGGATCCAGCGAGGGCCTGTCGGTAAAAACCAACGCACCGTCAAGACCCCGTAGGCGAACCCACCGAGATGGGCCCAGAAGGCGATGCCGGGCACGCCCATGAGCGCCTCCACGAACTGAAGGAGTGCCCAGTAGCCGAGGTAGAACCAGGCGGGAAGGTAGAAGAAGACCGGGTAGAAGACGAGGAGCACCATGGTGAGCACCGGAGCCCGGGGAAAGAGAACGTAGTAGGCCCCGAGCACGGCGCTGATCGCCCCCGAGGCGCCGACCATGGGGGCGGGGGAGTCCGGCATGAGCACCCCCTGGGCCAGCGCCGCCGCCACCCCGCCGAGGAGGTAGAAGACCAGGAAGCGGCCGGGGCCGAGCCGGTCCTCGACGTTGTCGCCGAAGACCCAGAGGAACCACATGTTGCCCAGGATGTGGGCCATGCCGCCGTGGAGGAACATGCTGGTGAGGAGGGTGTAGGCCCGTCCCAGCGGGTCTTCCCAGAAGAGCCGGGGCACGAAGCCGAAGGCGTAAAAGAGTGCTTTCAGCTGGGACTCCGGGAGCAGGAGTTCGTAGAGGAAGACGATCGCGTTGGCCGCCACCAGGTACTTGACCAGGATCGCGGGTCGCCGCGCGCGATTGATGTCGGCGACGGGGAACATGCCCGCATTCTTGCACAGCCCGCGCGCGTAGACTTGGGGCATGCGAATCCTGGTCACCAACGACGACGGCGTCTTCTCGCCGGGGATCAAGGCGCTCGCCCGGGCGGTGGCCGAGCTCGGGGAGGTGGTGGTGGTGGCGCCGGACATCGAGCAGTCGGCGGTGGGGCACGGGATCACCCTGCGCCGCCCCCTGCGCTTCAAGCACACCGCGAGCGCGGGCCTCGATCCCATCCCCGCCTACCGCGTGGACGGTACCCCGGCGGACTGCGTCGTGCTCGGCGTGCACCTAAAGGGGCCCTTCGACCTGGTGGTCTCGGGGATCAACCTCGGCGTCAACCTGGGGCTCGACATCACCAGCTCGGGCACCGTGGCCGGGGCCATGGAGGCGGTGAGCCTGGGAATCCCCGCGGTGGCGGTGAGCCTCGACACCGTCCGCATGGAGGAGCTCGACTTTTCCCACGCCGCCCGCGCGGCGCTTCGGGTCGCCCGCTGGGTGGCCGAGCACGGGTTGCCGAGGAAGGTGCTTCTGAACGTGAACGTGCCCGCGGGCCGGCCCCGGGGCTTTCGGGTGGTGGGCCTCGTCGAGCGCTATTTCGAGGACCAGGTGATCGAGCGCACCGACCCCGCCGGCGTGCCCTACTACTGGATCGCCGGCGAGCCCACCCGAAGGGCCGAGCCCGGCACCGACCTCTGGGCGATCGAGGAGGGGTTTGTCGCCATCACCCCCATCAACCTGGACTTCGCCGACCGCGCCCTCATGCCGGCGTTAAAAGGCGAACTCGAAGGCCCGTGCGAAGCCTGAGGACCTCCCGGGCGGAGCCGTCGCGCACGGCGAGCTCGAGGAGCCCGGCGGAGCCGGTGTAGCAGAGGGGTTCGCCGGGGGCGACGTCGGCGAAGGTGGAAAGGCAGGGGAGGCGGTGCTCCCCGACCGAGAGGCGGGCCCCCGGCGGCGGCGGGCCCTTGAGGGTGGTGATCGCGTTCCCGAAGCGGTCGAAGGTGAGGATCTCGCCCTCGGGCCCGGGACCGAGGGCAAGCGGCAGGCGGACGAGGGCCTCGGGCTTGAGCGGCTCGCCGAGCCGTTCCAAGGGCACGCCCTTGGCCAGGGCGGCGGCGGCGGGGGCGAAGACGTCGCGGCCGTGGAAGGTGCGGCTCGCCCCCGGCGGCGTGGCGAGCGTCCGGGAGAAAAGGGGCGGGTCCTCGGCGAGCGCCAGGGTGAGGATCCCGTTGTCCGGCGCCACGAAGAAGAGGCGGCGGGTCCGGACCGCCACCGCCCGGCGACCGCTCCCCACCCCGGGGTCCACCACCGCCAGCACCACCGCCCCCTCGGGCAGGTAGGGGGCGGCCTCGAAG
>JALVVO010000090.1 GCA_027023345.1 Thermaceae bacterium | reverse complement strand
CCCCCGCCCTGGCCCTCGCCGAACGCTTCCCTCCGCTTTGGGAGGTCTAACGATGTGGGTCTTTCGCATCCGAGGGGACTTCCAGAGCCTCGACCCCTGGCTCCCCGAGCTCTTCGACCGGGGGGCGCGGGGGGTGGAGGAACGCGAGGGCGAGGTCCTCGCCTACTTCCCCGACCGCGTCGAGCTCCCGCTTCCCGGCGAGTGGGAGAAGCTCCCCGACGAGGACTGGCTCGCCGCCTGGAAGCGAGACCTCAAGCCGGTGGCGGCGGGACGCTTTTGGGTGGGCGCCCCCTGGCACGAGCCCGAACCCGGCCTCGTCCCCGTCGTGATCGAGCCCGGCATGGCCTTCGGCACCGGCCACCACGAGACCACCCGGCTGGCCCTTTCGGCGCTTTCCCGGGAAGTTCGCCCGGGGATGCGGGTGCTCGACCTCGGCACCGGCTCCGGCGTCCTCGCCATCGCCGCCGCCAAGCTCGGGGCCCGTGCGGTGGCGGTGGACACCGACCCGGTGGCGGTGACCGCCGCCCGGGCGAACGCGGCCCGTAACCGGGTGGAGGTCGAGGTCCTCGAGGGGAGCCTGGAGGCGGTCCGGGGGCCCTTCGACCTCGTCGTCGCCAACCTCTACGCCGAGCTCCACCAGGCCCTCGCGCCGGGGTACCGCGAGGCCCTCGCCCCCGGCGGGCGGCTCCTGGCCACCGGCGTCCTCGCCGAGCGAGCCGCGGCCACCCGCCGAGCGCTCGAGGCGGCCGGGCTCGCGCACCGCTCGGAGGAACGCGAGGGCGAGTGGGTGCTCATGACCCTCGAGAGGCCCTAGCCGTGCGCCCCCACCGCGCCTACGTCCCCGCCATCGAGGACGAGTTCTGGATCGAGGGCCGGGAGGCCCGTCACCTCGTGCGGGTGCTCCGGGCCCGCCCGGGGGACCGGCTCACCCTCTTCGACGGCCGGGGCACCGAGGCCCGGGCCCGGGTGGTGGCGGTCGAGGGCGAGCGGGTCCGGGTCCGCGTGGAGGAACGCCGCTCCGCCCGGCGCGAGCCCCCGGCGCCGGTCACCCTCTACCTCGCCCTCTTGAAGGGGGAGAAGCTCTTCGACGCGGTGCGGATGGGCACCGAGCTCGGGGTTTCGCGGTTCGTCCTCCTCGAGACCCGCCACGCGGTGGCCAAGGCCATCCGGCCACAGAAGCTCGAGCGCCTCCGCCGGGTGGCGATCGAGGCCGCCAAGCAGTCGGGGCGGACCGAGCTCCCGGGGGTGGAGGGCCCCCTAGCCCTCGAGGCGGTGCCGCCGGTGGAACAGGGTCTCGTCGCCGACCCGCGGGCCGGCGCCCGGGTCTTCGAGGTCCTGGACCCCGCCCGTCCGGTGGCGCTGGCGGTGGGACCGGAGGGGGGGTTCGCCGAGGAGGAGCTCCGGACGCTGGTGGAAAGGGGCTTTACCCCGGTCACCCTGGGTCCCCGGATCCTCCGGGCGGAGACCGCGGCCTGCGCCCTCGTCGCCCTGGCCACCGCCGCCTTCGGGCAATAAGATCGGGGCGTGCCCCGACGGATCCCGCTGCTCCTCCTCGCCCTGCTCGCGGGCTGCCGGTACACCTTCCTTCCCCTCGTCCCAAAGGCCGCCCCGCCCCCGCCGGCGGTCCTCGTCGAGGCCGAGCTCGCCGAGGCCGAGGGGAGCGTGCGGGCCACGCTCTGGGTCCGACGGGTGCCCGAGCCCGGGTACCTCGAGCTCCGCTGGTACCGGGGCCGGACCCTCCTTTGGGAGGGGGCGCGCTTCGTCGAGGGCGGCGAGGTGCTGATCCTGGAGCTTCCCCGGGAGGGTGAGGGGCCCTACCGCCTGGAGGTGCGCTGGCAGGGGGAGCGGGTCCTCGTCCGCCCGCTCGGGACCCCTACCCCACCCAAAGCAACACCGCCGGAATGGAGAGGAAGCTAGCCAGGGTGGAGACCGCTACCGTCCGGGCGGCGAGCCCGGCGTCGCCCCCGAACTCGGCGGCAAGCATGTAGGCGTTCACCGCCACCGGCATGCCCGAGATCAGGACGAGCACGGCGTAGTCCGTTCCAGAAAGGCCCAAGAGCCGCCCCGCGAGGGCCGCCGCCAGCGGTCCCCCGACGAGGCGGAGGGCGCTCGCCAAGAGCTCAAAGCCCCCAAACCGGAAGGGCGTCCCCGCGATCTGCATCCCCAGGCCCAGAAGCAGCATGGGGATCGCCGCCTGGGCGAGCATGGCCACCGGCCGCTCGAGAAAGAGCGGCAGCCCGACGCCGCCCCAGGCGAAGGCCACGCCCAGCCCGAGCGCCCAGACGAAGGGAAGGCGCAGGGTAAGGAGAAGGCCCTCGGCGAGCCCCCCGCCCCGAAAGAGCGCGGGGCCCAGGCCGAAGAGCACGACGGTCGCGAGCAAGAAGTAGACCACCGCGCGCTCGAGCCCCGCCTCCCCCAGGGCAAAGAGCGCCACCGAGAGTCCCATGTTCCCGGAGTTGGGGAAGATCGCAGCGGCGAGCAGCGTCCGCGCCGCCGGCCGGGGAAGCCCGAGGAGGCGCCCCAAGAGCTGCGCCCCGAGGTAGAGGAAGAGGTAGCCGAGGGCGAAGGCGGCCGCGAACCGGACCAGGTCCATCCGGCCGCCCCCGGCCCCGGCCACCTGGTGAAAGACCAAAAAGGGCACGAAGAAGTAGAGCACCAGCCGGATGTAGCCGGGGACGTCGGGACGGAGCACGCGCTGGGCGAAAAAACCCAGCGCGGCCAGCAGAAAGACCGGAATCGTGGCGGAAAAGACGACGCCCAAGGGCTACCCCTCGATCACCACCGGGATCAGCACCGGGTCCCGCCCGGTGGCCTTCTTGATGAACTTCTTGACCGGGTAGTAGATCGCGTCGCGGATCGCCTCCAGGCTCTTCTTCTGCTTGACCCCTTGGACCACCGCCTCCTCGGCCAGGCGGCGGATCTCGCCGAGGAGCTTCTGGCCCGCCTTGACAAAGCCCAGGCTCATCACCTCGACCACCGCGTCGGGGCCGGCCACCGCGGTGATGATCACCACCCCGTCGGCGGCGAGGCGCTGGCGCTCCTCCAGGATCTCGTCGGTGATGTCCCCCACCCCGAGCCCGTCCACGTAGTAGGCGCCGGCGGGAACCTCGCCGACCCGGACCATCTCGTCGGGGGTGAGCCGGATCACGTCGCCGTTCTTGGGGATCAGGATCTTCTCCGGCGGCTTCGGCATGCTGCTCGCCAGCCAGGCGAAGTTGGTCTGGTGGCGGACCTCGCCGTGCCAGGGGATGAAGAACTTGGGCTGGGCCAGGTTAAGGATCAGCTTGAGCTCCTCCCGGGAGGCGTGCCCCGAGGTGTGGACCTTGTAGGCCGGCGGGTAGAAGACAAAGGCCCCGAGCTCGTAGAGCCGGTTGATCACCCGGTTCACCGCCGACTCGTTGCCGGGAATCGGGCTACTGGAGAGGATCACCGTGTCTCCGGGCTTGACGCTGAGCTTGGCGTGACCGCCGAAAGCGAGGCGGGAGAGCACCGCCATCGGCTGCCCCTGGCTGCCGGTGGCGAGGACCAGCACCTCCTCGTCGGGGAGGTCGTTGATCTCGTCCAGGGTGTAGAGCCGGTCCTTGATCTCGAGGTAGCCGAGCTCCTGGGCGATGCGGGCGAACTTCACCATGCTCCGCCCCTCCACCGCCACCTTGCGCCCGTACTTCTCGGCGATCCGGATCACCGACTGCACCCGGTGGGTGTGGGAGGCGAAGGTGGTGACGAAGACCCGCCCCTTGGCCCGGCCGATGACCAGGTCCAGCGCCTCGGCGACCTCGGCCTCGCTGGGGGTGTAGCCCGGCCGCTCGGCGTTGGTGGAGTCGGCGATCAGGAGCAGGACCCCCTCGCGCCCGGCCTCGGCCACCTTGGCCAGGTGGCTGATCTTGCCGTCGATCGGGGTGGGGTCGAGCTTGAAGTCGCCGGTGTGGACGATCCGGCCCACCGGCGTGTGCAGGATGAAGCCCGAGTTGTCGGGAATCGAGTGGGTCATGCGGTAGAGGTCCACGGTGAAGTAGCGGCCCACCCGGATCCGGGCGTCGGGGTCCACCTCCTTGAGCTCGAACGAGCCCGGGCTCAGGCCGAACTCCTCGAGCTTCCCGCGAAGGAGCCCCAGGGTGAGCTTGGCGCCGTAGACCGGCACCTTGGGCAGCTGGGGCAGCAGGAAGGGGAGCCCGCCGATATGGTCCTCGTGGCCGTGGGTCAGGACCCAGGCCCGGATCTTCTCCTTGTGCTGGACCAGGTAGTCGATCCGGGGGATGAGGAGGTCCACCCCCGGCATGGTCTCGGTGGGGAAGGCGAGCCCGCCGTCCACCACCAGGATCTCGTCCTCGTAGCGGAAGGCGGTGATGTTCTTGCCGATTTCGCCCATCCCCCCGAGGGGGACGATCTCCAGGTAACCGGGGGCCTTCCTCGGGGTCCGGCGGCGAGGGCGCCGGGTATCGCTCTTCGCCACCGGCTACTCCCTCCTCTTGGGCCCGCCGCCCTTGGGCCGGCCGCCCCGCCCGCCCGGGCGGCCGCCGCGGCGCGGCGGGGCCACCTTGCCCTCGAGCTCCGGCCGCACCAGGTTGATCCGCCCCATGGGGTCGATCTCGGAGACCTTGACCTTGATCCGGTCCCCGATCTTCACCACGTCCTCGACCCGCTTCACCCGCCCCTCGGCGAGCTGGCTGATGTGGAGGAGCCCCTCGGCCCCGGGGAAGAGGGTGACGAAGGCGCCAAACGGCACGATCCGGCTGACCACGCCCTCGTAGACGTCGCCGACCTTGGCCTCCTTGGTGACCTCCTCGATGCGGCGCCTCGCCTCCTCGGCGGCGGCGGCGTCGGCCGAGTAGATGCGCACGGTGCCGTCGGGCTCGATGTCGATCTCGACCCCGAGCTCCTCGAGCGCGCGGATGTTCTTGCCCCCAGGGCCGATGACCACGCCGATCTTGTCCACCGGGATCTTGAGGGAGAGGATCCGGGGGGCAAACGGCTTCAGCTCGGGCCGCGGCGCGGGCAGGACCGACGCCATCCGGTCGAGGATGAAGAGCCGGGCCCGCCGGGCCTGCTCGAGCGCCTCCCGGAGGATCTCCGAGGTCAGGCCGGAGACCTTGATGTCCATCTGCAGCGCGGTGACGCCGTCCCGGGTGCCGGTGACCTTGAAGTCCATGTCGCCGAGGGCGTCCTCGAGGCCGAGGATGTCGGTGAGCACCACGTGCCGGTCCTCCCCCATGACGAGCCCCATGGCGATCCCCGCCACCGGCTTCTTGATCGGCACGCCGGCGTCCATCAGCGCCAGGCACCCGGCGCAGGTGGTGGCCATCGAGGAGGAGCCGTTGGACTCGAGCACGTCGCCCACGATCCGGATCGTGTAGGGGAACTCGTCCTCGCTGGGAAGCACCGGACGGAGCGCCCTCTTGGCCAGGTTCCCGTGCCCCACCTCGCGGCGAGAGACGCCCCGGAGGCGCTTCACCTCGCCGGTGGAGTAGGGCGGGAAGTTGTAGTGGACGAGGAAGTGCTCGCTCTCGTCGATCCCCAGGTCGTCGATGATCTGCTCGTCCTGGCCGGTGCCCAGGGTGACGGTGCCGAGCACCTGGGTCTCGCCCCGGGTGAAGACCGCCGAGCCGTGGGCCCGGGGCAGGACGTCCACCTCGATCCAGATCTCGCGGATCTCGTCGGGGCGGCGGCCGTCGGCGCGGCGGTTCTCCTCGAGGATGAGCCGCCGGAGCTCCTTCTTCACCACCTCGTCGAAGGCCTCGAGGTAGAGCTTCCTTTTCGCCTCGGCCTCCTCGTCCTCGCCGGGGGCGAACGCTAAGACGAGCTCCTCGGCGAAGCGTTCGAGCGCCTCGCTCCGCTCGTGCTTCGAGGCCACGGTGAGCACCTCGCTGAGCCCCTTCTCCCGGGCGCGGGCGTAGAAGGCCTCGAACTCCTCCTCGGAGAGGCTCTCCGGCGGGGTCCACTCGAACTTGGGCTTGCCCACCTCCGCGCGCATCCGCTCCTGGAGCTCGATCAGGGGCTGCATCTCGCGGTGGGCGAAGGCCAGGGCCTCGACCAGCAGCTCCTCGGGCACCTCCTGGGCGCCGGCCTCGACCATGATGATCGCCTCCTTGCTCCCGGCGACCACCAGGTCGAGCTCGCTCTCCTCCAGCTCCTGGAGCGTGGGGTTCAGAAGGAAGCGGCCGTCCTTATACCCCACCCGCACGGCGGCGATGGGCCCGTCCCAGGGAATGTCGGAGAGCATCAGGGCGGCGCTCGCGGCGGTGGGGCCGAGGACGTCCGGGGGGTTCTTCTGGTCGGCCGAGAGCACGGTGATGATCACCTGCACCTCGTGCCTAAACCCTTTGGGGAAGAGCGGGCGGATCGGCCGGTCGGTCATCCGAGCGGAAAGGATCGCCTTCTCCCCCGGCCGCCCCTCCCGGCGCATGAACGAGCCGGGGATCTTCCCCACCGCGTAGTGGCGCTCCTCGAACTCCACGGTCAGGGGGAGGAAGCTCGACTCGATCGGCTCCTTGCTGGCCTCGGCGGTGGCCAGCACCACGGTGTCGCCGTAGCGCACCAGCACCGACCCCGAGGCCTGACGGGCGTACTTGCCGGTCTCAAGGGTGAAGGTGCGCCCGCCGAGCTCGGTCTGGTAGACGCGCGGCTTGGGCGTGTTCTCGGTTCGGTTGGGCATGGTTCTCACCTTTTTCACGGCAAAGCGGGACCGGATCCCCGGTCCCGCCCCCAGGTTTTGCTAACTATAGTCTACTTCCGAAGCCCGAGCTTCTCAATCAGGGTCCGGTAGCGCTCGGGGTCCTCGCGCTCGAGGTAGCGGAGCAGGCGCTTTCTCCGCCCCACCATCTGAAGGAGCCCCCGGTGCGAGTGGAAGTCGTGCTTGTGCTCCTTCAAGTGGTCGGAAAGGCGGTTGATGCGGGCGGTCAGGAGCGCCACCTGCACCTCGGTCGAGCCGGTGTCGCCCGGGAAGCGGGCGAACTCCTCAATGATGCGTTGCTTCTCCTCTTTGCTGATCGGCATCGCTCCTCCGTCAGGCAAGCGAGCGCTTTTCGCCCTCGCTCCCTCAAGCCGCCATCCTACGCGACCGACCCTCAAAGGTCAACGCCCTTTTCCCACCAAGGAAGACGGGGCGGCCCGAAGGCCGCCCCGCGCGAAGCCCTTGCCCTACCAGAGGCGGTAGCCCGGCGCCGAGACGAAGGTGCTCCAGATCCGGATCAGGGTAGGCATGTAGACGACCAGGACGATCACCAGTGCGGTCGCCCACCAGAAGTAGAGGCGGTCCATCACCATCACGCTGCGCCGGCCCTCGGGCCCGGAGATCGCCTCGGTGAACTCGAGCTCAGGCCGCTCCTCGGGCGCAAGCCGCCGGCCCTGGAGCAGGGTGGCGAAGAGCACGTAGAAGATCGGGGTAGCGGCGATCAGGAGGATGGTGCCGGCGATCCCGTTCAGGACCATCCAGATCGCCGAGCTCGAGTAGATCCCCTCGAGGTTGGGGGCGATGTTCGAGATCCAGGCCCGGCGCGGCACGCCGAGAAGCCCCATCGTGTGCATGCCGATCGCCATCAGCATCATGCCGGTGAACCAGAGCACGACCCCGGCGCGGAAGTAGCGCAGGCCGACGAGCGGCTTGCCGGTGAGGTGGGGGATCAGCACCGCCGCAAGCCCCATGTGGGTAAGCGTCACCGCGGTGGCCACCGGCAGGTGGAAGTGGCCGGGGATCCAGGTGGTGTTGTGGACCACGTAGTCGAGGGTGAAGCTCGCGTTCACGATGCCGCCCGCGCCGCCGGCGATGAAGGCGATCGCGCCCAGGGTCGAGGCCAGGACGATCGGGTCCTTCCAGTTGAGCTTTTTAATCCAGCCGAGCATGCCCCGGCCCCCCGCCGCGCGGGCGCCGAGCTCGAGCGAGGCGGCGATGGTGAAGGCGGTCACCAGGCTGGGCACCGCCACCATCATGGTGAGCACGGTGTGCACCAGCTTCCAGAAGGGGTCGATGCCGGGGTCGGCGAACTGGTGGTGAAAGCCAACGGGGCTCGAGAAGATCAGGAAAGCGAGGAAGACAAGCCGAGCAAGCGGATCCGAGATCAGCTTGCCTCCGGTCCGCTTGGGCAAGATCCCGTACCAGACCACGTAGGCAGGCAGGAGCCAGAAGTAGACGATGGGGTGGCCGGTCCACCAGAAGAGCGTCCGCGAAAGCAGCGGGTCCACGCCCTTCAAAAGCCCGAGCGACCAGGGGATGAGCAGGACCACCGCCTCGATCACCAGGCCAATGGCGGCCACGCCCCACATCATCCAGGTGGCCACCGACATGTAGCTGACGAGCGGCGTGGGCTTGTTCGGGTTCTGCTTCTTCCAGCGATGCCAGAGCTCCACCGAGAGGTAGACCGAGACCAGCGAGCTAACGATGATCAGCGCGGCCCCGATGTAGAAGAGCGGGTGGCCCTTCAAGGGCGGGTAGAAGGTGTAGAGCACGGTGGCGTCGTCGAGGAGGAGGGGAATCGCGGCCAGGACCAGGCCGACGAAGGCAAGCCACCAGGCGGCCCAGGCCACCCCCATCTGGGGCAGCATCTTCATCTCCTTGGACTGGAGGTAGAGCAGCGCCCCCTGGGCGAAGAGCTGGGTGAAGACGATGGCGTTCAAGACCCCGTGGAGGGTGAGCCCCTGGTAGTAGGACTTCACGAAGGGAAGGATCTTCTGGAGCCAGGGGTAGAGGTTGAGGTTGGCGTAGTTGAGCGCCTGGAAGGGGCCGAACAGGGTGCCGATGGAGAGGGCGATGAAGCCCAGGGTGATGAAGTAGAGCGAGACCTTCTTGACCGGGAAGTCGGCGTAGGCGTCCTTTCTCGCGAGCGTCGCCATCTTACTCCTCCACCACGATGCGGCCGATCATGTTCTGGTGACCGATGCCGCAGTACTCGTTGCAGATGATCAGGTACTCGCCGGGTTTCTTAAACTTCGTCTTGACCTTCGCCACTTCGCCGGGGATGACCTGCACGTTGATGTTGGTGCCGTGGACGTAGAAACCGTGCTGCACGTCGGGGCTGGTGACGAAGAAGGTCACCTCGTCCCCCACCTTGAAGTGCATCTCGCTCGGAAGCCAGGTGAAGGCCTGCCCGATGACGTAGGCCTGGTACTTGCCCGGAGCCACCTCCTCCACGTGGGGCTGGGGAAAGCCCCCGGTGCGGACGGTGGTGGGGTCGATGCGACGGGCGGCGTCGGGCACGTAGAAGGCGTAACCCGAGAGGGTGTAGCCGATGAAGACCAGGAAGACCAGGATCATGAGCAGGGAGAAGTACATCCACCCGCGCTCGTAGGCCTCGATTACGTGCTTGTCCATCGCGATTACCCCCGGTAGAGGAAGGTGAAGAACACCGTGAACCACATGAAGAGGATGGTCGCCGCGACCACCCCGACGGTGAAAAGCGCCCCAACCGGCTTGTCGTCCTTCTTCATACGCTCCCGCCTCCTCCTAAAAAAGTTTAGGGCATATGTCCCCAGATGGGCACATCGTGAGAAAAGGTATCGTTTCGCCCGAGGGACATTTGTCCCCTGACCCGGGCCCAGGGGTCCGCCCCCTATGATGGAGGTAATGAAGAACGCGGAGATCGCCGAGATCTTCGAGGAAATCGCCGACATGCTCGAGTTCCTCGGCGACAATCCCTTTCGCATCCGCGCCTACCGCAACGCGGCCCGGGCGCTTTTTGACCTCGAGGACCCGGTCGAGGAGGTGGCGAAGGGGGGCGTCGAGGCGCTCGAGAGGATCCCCGGGATCGGGCACGACCTGGCCCTGAAGATCCTCGAGTACCTCGAGACCGGGAAGGTCAAAAAGCACGAGGAGCTAAAAGCCAAGGTGCCCCGGGGGGTGCTCGAGGTCATGCGGGTCCCCGGGGTGGGCCCGAAGACCGCGAAGCTCCTCTATGAGGAGCTCGGGGTGGACTCGCTCGAGGCCTTCCGCAAGGCGCTCCTCTCCGGCGAGGTCTTGAAGCTTCCCGGCTTTGGCGAGAAAAAGCGCGAGCGCCTTCTGAAAAACCTCGACCTGGTGGAGGCCGCGAGCAAGCGCTGGCCGCTCGGGGCGGTGCTCTATGAGGCCCGGGAGCTCCTCAGGCTCTTAAAGGAGCTCCCCGAGGTCGAGGCCGCCGAGATCGCGGGGAGCGCCCGCCGCTACAAGGAGACCGTCGGCGACCTCGACTTCCTCGCCGCCACCCGCGAGGGCGCCAAGGTCGCCGAGGCCTTCACCAAGCTCGCCCCGGTCAAGGCGGTCTACGCCCTGGGGCCGGGGAAGGCCACGGTCTACATCAGCCCCGGGATCCAGGTGGACCTGAAGATCGTGCCCCCGGAGTCCTTCGGCGCGGGGCTTCAGTACTTCACCGGCAGCAAGGCCCACGACATCCACCTCCGCCGGATCGCCCAGCAGAGGGGGCTCAAGCTCAACGAGTACGGGATCTGGCGGGGCGAGGAGAAGATCGCCGGCGCCACCGAGGAGGAGGTGTACGCCGCCCTCGGGATGGACTGGATCCCGCCGCCGATGCGCGAGGACCTGGGCGAGATCGAGCTGGCGCAAAAACACGCCCTGCCCCGCCTGGTGACCTTGGAAGCGATTCGGGGCGACCTCCAGGTCCACTCCAAGTGGTCGGACGGCAAGCACACCCTGGAGGAGCTCGCCCGGTTTGCCGCCGAGCTGGGCTACGAGTACCTGGCGGTCACCGACCACTCGCCGGCGGTGCGGGTGGCGGGCGGGGTGCCGCCGGAGAAGATGAAGGAGCGGATCGCCGAGATCCAAAAGGTGAACGAGAAGACCGGCGGCAAGCCCTACCTGATCGCCGGGGCCGAGGTGGACATCCTCCCGGACGGCACCCTCGACTACCCGGACGAGGTCCTGGCGGAGCTCGAGCTCGTCCTCGTCTCCATCCACTCGCGCTTTTCCATGGACGAGGAGACGATGACGAAGCGCATCCTCCGGGCGATCGAGAACCCCTACGTGCACGTCCTCGCCCACCCCACCGCCCGCCTGATCGGCCGCCGGGCGCCGATCAAGGCCGACTGGGAGAGGATCTTTGCCCGCATGAAGGAACTCGGCAAGGCGGTCGAGATCGACGGCTACTACGACCGCATGGACCTCCCCGACGTACCGGCCCGCCGCGCCCGCGAGCTCGGCCTCCCCTTCACCCTCTCCACCGACGCCCACCAAAAGGACCACCTGCGCTTCATGGAGCTCGCGGTGGGAAACGCGCAAAGGGCCTGGCTCGAGCCCGAGCAGGTCTTGAACACGAGGCCGCTCAAAGAGCTCCTCGCCTGGGCCAAGGCGCTACGGGAATGAAAGCCCGTAGCTTGTGGCCTGTGGCTTGTAGAAAAGCGGCTACTTGGTGGCTCTTCGCTTCCGGGCCTCCTCAAACCGCCGCTTGAGTTCTTCCCAGCGCGCTTTGGCCTTCTTCTCCCAGCCTTCGTCGCCGGGCTCGAAAAAGCTTAGTTCCTCCAGCCCCTCGGGCAGGTACGCCTGCGCGAAGCTACCCTCGGGGTCGTCGTGGTAGTAAGCGTAGCCCTTCCCGTAGCCGAGCGCCTTCATGAGCCCGGTGGGGGCGTTGCGAAGGTGGAGCGGGACCGGGGCCGCGGGATGCGCCCGCACCGCCCGGCGGGCCTCCTCGAAGGCCCGGTAGACCCGGTTCGACTTGGGGGCAAGCGCAAGGTAGAGGGTGGCCTCGGCGAGGGCGAGCTCCCCCTCGGGGCTGCCCAGAAACTCGTAGGCCTCCTTGGCGGCGAGCGCCACCCGGAGGGCGAGGGGGTCGGCGAGGCCGACGTCCTCCGCCGCCATGCGCACCAGCCGGCGGGCGACGTAGAGGGGGTCGGCGCCGCCCTCGAGCATCCGGGCAAGGTAGTAAAGGGCGGCGTCGGCGTGGGAGCCGCGGACGCTCTTGTGCAGGGCGCTGATCAGGTCAAAAAAGGCGTCCCCGCCTTTGTCCATCACCAGGTTCTCGCGGCCGAGGGCCTCCTTCGCGGCCTCGAGGCTCACCCGCCCCCCGCCGAGCTCGGCGGCGAGCTCGAGCGCAAGCAGCGCCCGCCGGGCGTCGCCGGCGGCGGCGTCGGCGAGGAGCTCTAGCGCCTCCTCCTCGGCCTCGACCCCGGGAAGCCCCTCGGGGTGGGCGAGCGCCCGGCGAAGCAGGGTAAGGACCTCCTCCTTGGTAAGGGGCCGGAGGACGTAGACCGGCGCCCGGGAACGGAGCGCGGGGATGACGGAAAAGCTCGGGTTCTCGGTGGTCGCCCCCACCAGCACGAACCTCCCCGCCTCGACGTGGGGAAGGAGGTAGTCCTGCTGGGCCTTGTTGAGCCGGTGGATCTCGTCGAAAAAGAGCAGGATCGGCCCTTCCTTCCCGGTCCGCTCGGCCAGCGCCTTGATCTCCTTGACCCCGGCCTCCACCGCCGAGAGGGCGACGAAGGGGAGGCGGAAGGCCTCCGCCAGCAGGCGGGCGATCGTGGTCTTGCCGCTCCCCGGCGGGCCCCAGAGGATCATCGAGGCCGGCGTACCGCGCTCGATGAGGCGCCCTAGGCGGCGCTTGAGCTCGTCCTGGCCGACCACCTCGTCCAGGGACCGGGGCCGGATGCGCTCGGGAAGCGGGGGGCGCACGCACGCATTTTAGAAAAACTCGGGCGGCGCCTATAGTAAGGAAAGCGATGAAGGACTACTACGCCATCCTCGGCGTGCCCCGGGACGCGAGCCAGGAGGAAATCAAGCGCGCCTACCGCGAGCTCGCGAAGAAGTACCACCCGGACAAGAACCGCGGCGACCCCGAGGCCGAGGAGCGCTTCAAGGAGATCAACGAGGCCTACGCCGTCCTCTCCGACCCCAAGAAACGGGCCGAGTACGACCGGCGGGGCTTCGTCGAGGGGGCCGAGGCCTACCGCAACGTCTACCCCGAGGACCTCTTCGACCTCTTCGAGGAGCTCTTCGGCGTTCGGATCGGCGGCCGCGGCCGCCCGCGGCGGGGGGCGGACCTCACGATTGAGGTCGAGGTGGACCTCAAGACCCTGGCCAAGGGGGGCGAGGTCCGGGCGCGCTACCGCCGGCAGGTCCCCTGCCCCGACTGCGGGGGCGCCGGGGGCCGGGCTCAGGTCTGCCCCACCTGCCGGGGCTCGGGCCGGGTCCAGAGCTACCACCGGACCTTCTTCGGCACCATGGTCCAGGAGGCCCCCTGCCCGCACTGCAAGGGAGCCGGGCGCATCCTGACCGAGCGCTGCCCCACCTGCGGCGGCCGGGGGGTGGTCGAGGCCGAGGACGAGGTGGTGCTCAAGATTCCTCCGGGGATCGGGGAGGACCAGCTCCTCCGGGTGCCCGGCCGGGGCCCACGTG
>JALVVO010000089.1 GCA_027023345.1 Thermaceae bacterium | reverse complement strand
CTCGAGCTCCCCCGCCCCGGGAAGGGCGGGGAGGAGCCGAAGCGTCACCCAGACCCCGAGCCCCAGGACGGCGACGACCTGGAAGAAGCTGACCCAGAGGATCGCCCGGGCCCGGCTCTTGAGCTCGGGCAGGTAGAGCTCGGCCCCGGCGGCGAAGGCGATCACCGCCAGGGCCATCTCGTCCACGAAGCGAAGCCGCAAGAGCTCCTCGTGCCCGATCAGCCCGAGGACGTAGGGTCCGATCAGGATCCCGGCGAAGAGAAAGCCGGTGATGAGCGGCAGGTCGTACTTGGCGAAGTAGTCGCCGATCTGCTTGGCGGCGAGCGCCAGAACGGCGAAGCTCGCAAGGATCAAGAGGAGCTCGGCGACCGCCTGCACAAAAGCCCCCTAAAGGACCCGGCGCACCGGGACGATGCCCTCGTCCGGCCGCACCAAAAGCGCCCGCATCCCGAGCCGCCGGGGCGCCTCGTAGTCGGCCTCGGGCCGGTCCCCGACGAAGAGGACCTCCCCGGGGCGGAGGCCGAGCTCCCCGAGCGCCCGCCGGTAGATCGCCGGGTCGGGCTTTTGCACGCCAAGGGCAGCGGAGGCGTAGATCCGCTCGAAGTAGCGGGCGAGGCCCATCGCCTCCAGGATTTCGGGGAGGAGCACGTCCCAGTTCGAAACCACAGCGAGCAGAAGGCCCCGCGCCCGGAGCTCCTTTAGCACCTCCGGCGTGCCCGGGGTGCGCGGCCAGAGCGTGGGGTCCCGCCAGTTCTCCACCAGCCAGTCGGCGATCCGCTCGGGGTTTTTCACCCCGAGCCCGGCGAGCAGGCGCCGGTCGAACTCCCACCAGAGCCGGATGGCCTTCTCGCGGTCGGTGGCCGCCATGTGGTGGGCGTTGTAGTAGGCGTAGGCGTCCTCGGCGGCGGACCGGAGCCTCGTCCAATCCGCCCGCTCCCCAAAGCGTTCAAGCACCGGCGGCAGCCAGGTGCGGGGGTCGGTGTGGATCAGGGTCCCGCCCACGTCGAAAAAGACCGCCCGCACCATGGCAAAGAGGATACCCGAACCGCGCCCCCTTCGCGGGCCTTGCCAAAACCGCTCACGTTCGCGCATAATCGAAAGCAAGGAGTCGGAAATGAGCTTGTCGCCGGAGCGAAAACGGCGGATCCTCGCGCTCCTCGAGGCCCGGGGGGCATGCGCACCCCCGAGCTCGCCCGCGAGCTCGGGGTCAGCGAGGCCACCGTCCGCCGCGACCTCACCGAGCTCGCCCGCGAGGGCCGGGTGGAGCGCACCCACGGCGGGGCCCTTCCCCTCCGGATGGGCACCGCCACCGAGCCGCCCTTCGACCTCAAGGCCAAGCGGAAGGTCGCCGAGAAGGAGCGGATCGCCACCGCCGCCCTCCGCCACGTGAAGGACGGGAGCACGATCATCCTCGACTCGGGGACCACCGCGCTAGCGCTGGCCCGGAAGCTCGCCGAGCGCCCGGTGACGGTGATCGCCCTCGACCTCAAAGTCGCCGAGGCCCTGGCCCGGGGCCGGGCCGAGGTCTGGGTGGTAGGCGGGCGGGCGCGGAACGGGCTTTTCAGCCTGGTCGGCCCCTGGGCGGAAAACCTCCTCGCCGAGGTCCACGCCGACCTCTTCTTCCTGGGCGCCGACGCGGTGGACGAGGAGGCGGTGACCAACGCCACCCTCGAGGAGGCCGAGGTGAAGCGGCGCGCCCACGCCGCCGCCAAGCAAACCATCCTCGTCGCCGACCACACCAAGTTCGGCCGCCGGGCGCTCGCGCGGGTCCTGCCGCTCGAGGCGCTCGCCGGGGTGGTCACCGACCGGGGGGCGAAGGACTTCCTCCCGGTGCTCAAAGAGAAGGTCCCGGGCTTTATCGACCTGGTCTAGGAAGGGGGCGGTATGGAAGCCTTTTTGCGCTTCGAAAGGCTCTTTCAAACCCGAAAGCCGGTGATCGCCATGGTCCACCTGAAGGCCCTCCCCGGCACCCCGCTCTACGACGAGGCCGGGGGAATGGAGGCGGTGGTCGAGGCGGCGAGAAAAGACCTTCTTGCCCTCAAGGCCGCCGGGGTGGACGCGGTGATGTTCGGCAACGAGAACGACCGGCCCTACGAGCTCGAAGCCGACCCCGCGAGCGCCGCCGCCATGGCCTACGTGATCGGCCGGCTCCAAGACGAGCTCACCCTGCCCTTCGGGGTGGACGTGCTCTGGGACCCGATGCTCACCATGGCGGTGGCGGCCGCCACCGGGGCCGCCTTTGCCCGGGAGATCTTCACCGGGCTCTACGGCTCCGACATGGGGCTTTGGCAGGGGCGGGCGGCCGAGGCCCTTCGCTACCGGAAGCGGCTTGGGCGAAACGACCTTTTCCTCCTCTACAACGTCTCCGCCGAGTTCGCTTCGCCGCTTGATTCCCGGAGCCTTCCCGAGCGGGCGAAGAGCGCGGTCTTCTCAAGCCTCGCGGACGCCGTCCTCGTCTCCGGCCCGATGACCGGCGAGCCCGCGCCGCTATCCCACCTCGAGGCGGTCAAAGCGGCGGTTCCCGAGGTCCCGGTCCTCGCCAACACCGGGGTCAACCACGAGAACGTCGCCGAGGTGCTGGCCCTCGCCGACGGCTGCGTGGTCGGCACCGCCCTGAAGGTGGACGGGAAGACCTTCAACCCGGTGGACCCCGAGCGGGCCCGGGACTTCATGGCGCGGGTGCGGGAGGTGCGGGGCGGATGAGGGCGCTCGGGATCGACGTCGGCACCACCGCGGTCAAGGCCCTCCTCCTCGACGAGGAAGCCCGGGTCGTGGCCGAGGCGAGCCAACCCCACGATCTTTCTAGCCCCCACCCCGGCTGGGCCGAGGAGGACCCCGCCGACTGGTGGGCCGGGGTGAAAGCGGCGCTCGAAAAGCTCTTTGAAAATGAGGACCCCGGCTCGGTGGCAGCGGCCGCGGTCTCGGGGATGGTGCCGGCGCTCGTCCTCCTCGATGAGGCCGGCGAGGTCCTCCGTCCCTCGATCCAGCAAAACGACGCCCGCCACGCGGAGGAGATCTATTGGTTCAAGGCGCACTTCCCCGAAGACGTGCTCTTCGCCCACACCGGGGCCACCTGGAATCAACAGGTGATCCCCCCGAAGCTCCTTTGGATTAAGCGGCACGAGCCCGAGGTCTTCGGGCAAATCCGAAGGCTCTCGGGCTCCTACGAGTACGTCACCTGGCTCCTCGGTGGGCGGGACCCCGAATACCTCGAGGCCAACTGGGCGCTCGAGAGCGCGCTCTGGAGCGAGAAGGAAAGGCGCTGGCTCAGCGAAGTCCTCGAGCTCATCGGGCTCGACGAGGGCGTGCTCCGCCCGGTGCGCTTTCCCCAGGAGGTGGTGGGGGAGGTAGAAAGCCCCGAGGTCCCCCTCGCCAAGGGCACCCCCCTCACCGCGGGGAGCGCCGACCACATCGCCGCCGCCCTCGCCGCCGGGCTGCTGGAGGAGGGCGAGGCCGTGCTCAAGTTCGGCGGCGCCGGCGACTTCCTCTACGTGGCCCCGGCGTTCACCCCCATCCGCGAGCTCTTCATCGACTACCACGACGTCCCCGGCCGCTACGTGATCAACGGCTGCATGGCGACCTCGGGTTCCCTCGTCAAGTGGTTCAGGGAGCGCTTTGCCCCCGGCACCCCCTACGCCGAGCTCGACCGAAGGGCCGAAGGGGTGCCGGCCGGGAGCCAGGGGATCGTGCTCCTCCCCTACTTCCTCGGCGAGAAGACCCCGATCCACGACCCCCACGCCCGGGGCACGGTGCTCGGGCTGACGCTCGCCCACGGCCCCGACCACCTCTACCGGGCGATCCTCGAGGGCGTCGCCTACGCCTTCCGCCACCACGTCGAGGTGCTGAAGGCGAAGGGGCACGCGATCCGCCGCTTTTACGTCATGGACGGCGGGGCGAAGAGCGCCCTTTGGCGGAAGATCACCGCGAGCGTCCTCGGCGAGCCGGTCTACTACCTAAAGACCGGGGCCGCGGGGAGCGCCTTTGGCACCGCCTTCCTCGCCGGGGCGGTGGCGGGGTTGTGGGGCTACGAACGCATCAAGGAGGTGGCCACCCCGGCCGGGGTCACCGAGCCGGACCCCGGCTGGACGCGGGTTTACGACGAGCTCTACGGCGTCTATCGCGAGACCTACGAACGGCTCAAAGACCTCTACCCGAGGCTGGAGGTGCAGGATGCTTGAGGGTCGGATCGCCCTCGTCACCGGGGCGGGAAGCGGGATCGGCGAGGCCATCGCGAAAAGGCTTGCACGGGAGGGGGCCAAGGTCTGGGTCACCGACCTCGACCTCGAGGCCGCAAGCCGCGTCGCCGGCGAGATCGAGGCCGCGGGCGGCCGGGCCCGCCCCTTCAAGGTGGACGTGACCCGAAGGGAGCACCTCGAGGCCGCCCGGGACGCGGCCTTCGCCGAGGACGGGCGGGTGGACGTCGTGGTCGCAAACGCCGGGGTCAGCACCATGCGGCCCTTTTTGGAGCTCACCGACCGTGACTGGGACTTTAACTTCGCGGTGAACGCGAAGGGGGTCTTTTTGACCCTCCAGACCTTCGCCCGCCGGATGAAGGACCAGCCCCTAATGGAGGGAAGCGAGCTTCGCGGCAAGCTGATCGCCACCGCCAGCATGGCCGCCCGCCAGGCGGCGCCCCTTTTAGCCCACTATTCGGCCTCGAAGTTCGCCGTGCTCGGCCTCGTCCAGGCCGCGGCCAAGGAGCTTGCCCCCTACAAGCTCACCGTGAACGCGGTGAACCCGGGGTTCGTGAAGACCTCGATGCAGGAGCGCGAGGTTAAGTGGGAGGCCGAGCTAAGGGGGATTCCCCCTGAAGAGGTGATCGCCGACTACGTTCGCCAGACGCCCCTTGGGCGGCTTGAGCGCCCCGAGGACGTCGCCGGCGTGGTCGCCTTCCTCGCTGGTCCTGACGCCGACTTCATCACCGGCGAGGCCATCGAGGTCAACGGCGGGGCCTGGATCTTCTAGGGGGGAGCCGCGCGGCGGCAGCGTTAGAGGAGCTCGAGCACCCGGTGCTCGACCCGGTGGCGGGCCGGGGTCCCGTGGACGAGCACCGCCTCGACCCGGAACGGCCGGTCGTCGCGGCCGAGGAGGAAGAGGGCGCTCTTTTGGATGCGCGCAAGCTTCCAGGGGGTGATCGCCTCGAGCGGCTCACCGAAGCGGCCGCTCCTCCGCTGCTTGACCTCGACGAAGACCGGCGTGCCGCGGTCCTCCATCCAAAGGTCCACCTCGCCGAAGGGGGTGCGGCGGTTTTTTGCCACCAGGCGGTAGCCCTTCGCGAGCAGGTAGCGAAGGGCGACCTCCTCGGCCCAGCCGCCCTTCACCCGCCCCCCAAGAGCGCCCGGAGGACCTCGAAGAGGATCAGGGCGAAGATGCCGACCTCAACCGCCTGGGCGCGGGCGAAGTTCTGCTCCTCGGCGATCTTGGCGTGGAGGTCGGCGAGGACCTCGAGCTTTTCGGCGGTGGCCTCGGCGAGCTCCTGGGCGCCGTAGAGCCGCCCCGCGGCCCGGAGCACCCGGGCGTAGAAGAAGTCCTCGGTGGCCTTGAGCGCCTCGGAAAGGCGCGAGCGGGCCTCGGTGACCTCGGCGTGGACCTGCATCAGCCGCCGGCGGAGCCGGTCGTAGTGGCGGTAGCGCCAGGGGGAGTAGCGGGAAAGCTCCTCGGGGAGGTCGCGGAGGGCCTCCGCGAGCAGGCGGTCGTAGTAGGCGAGCTCGAGCAGCTCGGCGTGGACGAACTCCACCAGGTCGGCGACGTCCCAGATCCCCTCCGAGTCGAAGAGCAAAACCCGCTCGTAGCCGAGGACGGCGAGGTCCTCTTCGGAGTAGGAAAAGGCGTAGCGGCGAAGCTCCCTTTGCACCTCAGGGGAAAACCGCTCCCGCTCGCCGAGCACGAGCTCGGCCACCGGCAGGGCGTCCAAGAGGCGGCTCGCGGGGAGGGCGGGGTCGGTCCCGGCAAAGAAAAGCACCGCAAACTCCTCCTCCTCGGGCTCGGAAAAGGGCCGAGAGACGGCCGGGGCCAGCGTGCGCCGAAGCCCGGCAAGCTCGCCCTCAAAAAAGGGCTCAAGCGCGGGAGTCTCGGGCACGGCGAGGGCGGCCTCGCGAAAAACCGCAAGCTCCACCGCCTCCCCCAGGTCGAGCCGAAGCCTTAGCGCCACCACCCCGAAGGGGTAGATCCGGGCCGAAAGCCGGCCGGGATAGCCGGAAAAGCGCCGCGGGCCCAGATCGAGCTCGGCCGGGGGCTCGCCGAAGCGGACCGCGCTCCGGGGACGCACAAGCCGCGTGCGGGGCAGGTCCAGCCGGTCGAGCTCGATCTCGTCGGCCAGGTCGAAGAGCCGGTAGAGCGCAATCCTAGGACTGCGAAGCCGCATCGCGTTTTTCCTCGGGAGGATCATACCGAGCAAATCGCCCCATCCCGCTACGATTCTTCCCAAACGGGCTCCAATAACGAACCGGTACGGATCCGATCGGGAAAGACCACCAGGTTGTACCCACGGAAATCCCGGGCGCTTGGCACCAAAAGCCCCTCAAACCCCGCTCTATGGGCGGCCTCTCCCACGCGCATCGAAACGGGAAGCCAGCACCCCTGCAAAGTCGGGGCGCAAAAGCGCCCCAAGGCTCGTGCATGCCCTCTCCGCGAAGCGCGCATCCACGAGGAGCAACCCCGAGAGCGCAAACCGCACCGAAAAGCACCATCGGCGGCTTGGGGAAACCCTGGAATCGCCCGCCCAAGCTCAGGGCATACCCCACCTCCCGAACCGCCAAGGCCACGTCCTCGCTCAGGTAGACCGCGGGCACGCCGGGTGGGTTCCAGCGCCCACCCTTTAGGGCTGCCCCCGCGCCGGAGAGCAAGTTTTAGGAATCGGCATAGCGCTGGGGAACCAGCCGGTAAGCGATTCCCGAACGCGAAACGGCCCCGGCACGGGCCAGGGCCGCAGCCAAGCAAGACCCATTTACAACGGGATGCCCTCTTTAAGGTTCTCTACCACCATCCCCACCGCCTCGAGACCCTTTGGCTCGGTCTGGATCAGTTCCCATGCCGACTTGCCCCCAAAAAGGGGACTCGGAGTCTTGAGCCAGGCCCGGGCGGCTTCCTCGCTGCCGTAGAGCTCGACAAGGGTGGCCAAAATGCGCTCGAGCTCAGCAGCCCGCACCTGGATCTTGGGGGCGTCGGGGTACTGGTAGAGGAGCTGGCAGCTCGCGCCCACCGCTCGAGCCACCTGATGCACGCTCACTTGCAAAAACTCGGCGACGCGCCGGGCGTCGATCCTCCCGCGCTCGCTCCGAAGCTCGAGCAAGATCGTGTTCACCATCACCTTACCACGACCGACCCTCTCACTCCATAGGCCGGATCTCCCGGGGCGGTGGCCCGTGCTTCCAGGCCTCGAGGAGGGCCCGGATCGCCTTGCCCCGGTGCGAGTAGCGGGCCTTCTCGTCGGGGAGCATCTCGGCGAAGGTGCGGCCGGCCTCGGGCACGAAGAAGAGCGGGTCGTAGCCAAAGCCGAGGTGCCCCCGGGGAGCCTCGAGGATGAGCCCCTCGGTCTCGCCGCGGTAGAGCTCGAGGTGCCCGTCGGGGTAGGCGAGGACGAGCACGGCGACGAAGCGGGCGGTGCGCTCCTCGGGCGGGACCCCCTTGAGCCGCTCGAGCAGGTAAAGGTTCCGCTCGACGTCCCGCTTGAAGCCGCCGAAGCGGGCCGAGTGGACCCCCGGCTCGCCCCCCAGGGCGTCGACCTCGAGGCCGGAGTCGTCGGCCAGCGCCGGCAGGCCGGTCTGGCTCGCGGCCGCCGCCGCCTTGAGCATGGCGTTGTCCTCGAAGGTCATCCCGGTCTCCTCGGGCGGGGCGTAGGGGAGCTCGGCCGGAGTGACGAAGGTCCAACTGAGGGGGGCGAGGCCCCGCTCGAGCTCCCGCCGCTTGCCGGGATTGGTGGTGGCGAGGAAGACCCGCATCCGTTCCTAGCTTACCGCCGGGCGGTGCTAAAGTGAGAGGAACATGCAGAAGCGGCGAGCTTGGCTCCTCATCGGCCTCGGGCTCGCCCTCGCCTTCTTCGCCCTTTACCCCCACCTTCGCGCGATCTTCGGCGAGGCGACGCCGGTCTTCGCCATCTTCTGGCTGGCCTCTCTGGGCTGGGCGCTCGGCCCCCGGCTGGGGGCGATTCTGGGCCTGGCCACGGCGATCCCGCTCTACCTAGGCGGCCACCCCTGGACCGACCTCCTCACCCTTCCCCCAGCGGCGGCGCTGGTCGCGGCCGCCGCCGGCTGGATCGAGCGCCGCACCCGGCTCCACGCCTTCCGCGAACGGGCGCTCCGCTTCCTGGGCCACGTGGGGCTCTCGGCCGCCGACGCCGCGAGCGCCGAGGAGCTCCTCGAGCGCGCCGTCCGCGCCGCGGTCGAGGCCGGCGGCTACCGGCTTGCCCTGGTCTGGGAACGCACCCCCCGGGGCTTTTTCCCCCTGGTCTGGCGCATCGGGGTGCCCGGCTACGACCTCGCGCAGGCGGAGGACGGCAAGCTCGCCATCGTCCACCGCGGGCAGGCGGTGCGCACCTTCGACCTCGCCCAGCTCGACTGGGCCAAGACCGGCGCCGGACAGGCGCTCTCCGCCGGGCGGCCGGTGGTCATCGCCGACGTGCGCCGGGTTCCCCGCTATGCCTTCGCCGAGGCCGCCCGCATCCTGGGCTACCGCTCGGTGGTGGCGGTGCCGATCAAGAGCGGGGACCGGGTGCGGGGGGCGCTGGCGGTGGCCGCCGCCGAAACTTGCGACCTCGTCGCCGAGGAGGCCGAGCTCCTCGAAGAGGTGGGGGTGCTCCTGGGGTCGGCGCTCGAGCGCCTGGAGCTCAAGGAGCGGCTCCGGTCCCAGGCGGTGACCGACGAGCTCACCGGCCTCCTGAACCGCCGCGGCCTCTTCGAGTGGGGCCGGGCGATGCTCGAGGCCGCCGCCCGCCGGGGGGTGCCCGCGGCCCTGCTTTACCTGGACCTCAACCGCTTCAAGCAGATCAACGACACCCAGGGGCACGCCGCCGGGGACCGGGTGCTGGACGAGGTCGCCCGCCGGCTTCGCCGGGCCACCCGGAGCCGGGACCTATTAGCCCGCCTCGGGGGCGACGAGTTCGTCGTGCTGCTCGAGGGCGACGGCGAGACCGCCCTGCGGGTGGCGAGCCGGGTGCAGCGGGCGCTGGCCGAGCCCCTCGCCGTAGGCCAGGAGACCTACCGGCTCTCGGCCAGCGTGGGGGTCGCCCTCTTTCCCTCCGACGGCGAGCACGTCGCCGAGCTCGTGCGCAAGGCCGACATCGCCATGTACCAGGCCAAGCGGCGGGGCGAGCCGGTGGTCTTCTTCGAGCCCAAGAGCGACCAGGCGGTGAAGGGCCGGGCGGCGCTCGAGCGGGCCCTGGTGCGGGCCATCGAGGAACGGGCGATCCGCCCCTACTACCAGCCCATCCTCGACCGAAGCACCGGCGAGGTGGCGATGGTCGAGGCGCTGGCCCGCTGGCAGGTGAAGCCGGGGACCTTCGTGCCGCTCGCCGAGGAAGCCGGCCTCGCCTTCGACCTCGACCGGCTGATCCTGAGCCAGGTGGTCGCCGACCTCGCCGAGTGGCGGGGGGAGGGGCTCGAGCTCACCGCCAGCGTCAACCTCGCCCCGGCGACCCTCAACCACCGCGACCTCCTCCCCTTCCTCCGCGACCTGCTCATCGGCCACGAGCTTCCGCCGAACCGGCTGGTGCTCGAGGTCACCGAGCGGGCCTTCCTCGAGCCCCGGGGGGAGGCCGCCCTCCGCCGGCTCCACGAGCTCGGGGTGCGCCTGGCGGTGGATGACTTTGGCACCGGCTACTCCTCGATCGACCGGGTCCGCGCGCTCCCGCTCTCCTTTCTCAAGGTCCCGCGGGTCTTCGTTCAGCAGGTAACGAGCTCCAAGACCGACGCCGCCATCGTCTCGGGGATCCGGATGTTCGCCGCCGAGCTCGGCTTCGAGGCCGTCGCCGAGGGGGTGGAGACCCCGGACCAGGAGGCCCTCCTGGCCGAGCTCGGCTACCGCTACCTCCAGGGCTTCCTCTTTGCCGCCGCCATGCCCAAGGACGAGCTGCCCCGCTGGGTGAGGAAGCAGGCCCGCCGGCTCAACCGGAAGCCGACCTGAGCTGGCGGTGGACCTCGCGGACGAGCGGGGGAACGCGCTCGAGCGCCAGGTCCACCATCCTGCGGTAGACGGGAAGGGGCACCGGCCGCCCCTCGCCGCCGCCGTGGACCTCGATCACGTCGCCCGCCTCGGTGGCGACCACGGTGAGGTCGGCCCAGGCGTTCTCGTCCTCGACCTGGGTGGGGTCGAGCAGGATCCGGTCCTCCCCGTGCCAGACGAGGCTAAGGGCGGCGAAGGGGGTCAAGGGCCAGTCGTCAAGCTCCCCCCGCTTGACCAGCGCATCAAGGGCCAAAAAGAGCGCCGCGTAGCCCCCCAAGAGGCTCGCCACCCGCGTCCCCCCGTCGGCCTGGAGCACGTCGGCGTCCACCACCACGGTCTTTCCGGGAAGCGCCTTGAGGTCGAGGGCGGCGCGAAAGGCCCGGCCCAAAAACCGTTGCACCTCCTGGGTCCGGCCCCCGAGCTTATAGCGCTCCCGCTGGGTGCGCACCCGGGTGGAGCGGGGCAGGAGGTTGTACTCGACCATGAGCCAGCCGGAGCGCCGGCCCACGTGCCGCGGCACCCCCTCGGTCAGGGTGACGGCGACGAGGACCCGCGTCTTCCCGAGCTCAAGAAGGGCCGAGCCCTCGGCGTACTCGGCGTAGCCGGGGGTGATCCTAAGGGGGCGCATCTCCAGGGGTCCGCGGCCGTCCTTGCGGTTCATCGCTCTCCAATCTAGACGTTAAACAAGACCAGCATCACGTCGCCGTCCTGGACCTCGTAGTCCTTGCCCTCGGTGCGGACCCAGCCCTTCTCCTTGGCCCGGGCCCAGCCCCCAGCCTCGACGAGTTTTTCCCAGGGGATGACCTCGGCGCGGATGAAGCCCCGCTCCATGTCGGAGTGGATCTCGCCCGCGGCCTTTTGGGCCTTGGTGCCCCGGGGCACGGTCCAGGCGCGGACCTCCTTCTCGCCGGCGGTAAAGAAGGTGATGAGGTCGAGCGCTTTGTAGCCGGTTCGGATCAGGCGAAAGAGCCCAGGCTCCTTTAGCCCGTAGGCGGCAAGGAGCTCTTTAGCCTCCTCCTCGGGGAGCTCGGCGAGCTCGGCCTCGAGCTTAGCGGAGACCACCACGAGCTCGGCCCCTTCCTCCCTCGCCCGCTCCCGGAGCGCCTCGACGAAGGGGTTCCCCTCGCCCTCGGGGAGGTCCTCCTCGGCGACGTTGGCGACGTAGATCAGGGGTTTGGCGGTGATCAGCCCCAGCTGGCGGTAGAGCTTCTTTAACTTCTTCTCCGCCTCCTCGCTCTTCGCTCGGTACTTCCGGAGCGGCCGGCCCTCGGAGAGCCAGTCGAGGAGGGGCAAAAGGAGCTCGAGCTCCTCCTTGTCCTCCTTCTTCACCCGGGCGCCCTTTTTGAGGCGCTCCACCCGGCGCTCGAGCACCCCGAGGTCGGCCAGGGCGAGCTCGGTGTTGATCGTCTCCACGTCGCGGATCGGGTCCACCGAGCCCTCGACGTGGACCACGTTCTCGTCCTCGAAGGCGCGGACCACGTGGGCGATCGCGGCCACCTCGCGCACGTGGCCGAGGAACTGGTTGCCGAGCCCCTCCCCCTTGTGGGCCCCGCGCACCAGCCCGGCGATGTCCACGAACTCCACGTGGGTGGGGACGATGGGCGGGACGCGCTCGCCCTTTTTGAAGACCTGGGCGAGCTTTTCTAGGCGCTCGTCGGGGAGCGGCACCACCCCCACGTTCTTCTCGATGGTGGCGAAGGGGTAGTTGGCGGCGAGCGCCCCCGCCTTGGTGAGGGCGTTGAAGAGGGTGGACTTTCCCACGTTCGGGAGGCCGACGATTCCAATCCCGAGGTTCGGCATGCCAACCGCCAACTATACCCGAAGTATGCTCAAAGAGGGAAGGATGCCCGGCGAAGATCCGCGCGTCGAGGCCTACCGCCGCTTCCTAGAGGCGCACCCGCCCAAGCGGGCGGCGGGGGTTTCGGTCTTGGACCTGGGAGCGGGGCCGGCCCTCGTCTTCCTCCACGGCATGGCCGGCGACGGCTCCGCCTGGTGGCAGCAGCTGGACTTCTTCAAAGCCCACTACCGGGTCCTCGCCCCCACCTACCCCGACGCCCGGGACCTCTTCGACCTCGCCGAGCGGGTCCTCGCCGCCCTCGGCGCCCTCGGCGTGGAGCGGTTCGCGGTGGTGGGGAGCTCGCTCGGGGGCTACCTGGCCCAGTACCTGGTGCGGGCCGTCCCCGAGCGGATCGCCGCCGCCGTCTTCGCCAACACCTTTCCCCCGAGCGGCGAGATCGTCCGGCGGAACCGACCGCTCGCCGCCCTCGCCCGCTTCCTCCCGGAAGCGGTGATCCGGGCCGCCCTCCTCCGCCAGATCGAGCGGGTCATCGTGCCCGCGGGCGACGGCGACCCGCTCCTCCGCTACTACCTCACCGAAAACGCCCGGCGGCTTAGGAAGAGGACCCTCCTTTCCCGCTGGCGGGCGATCCAGAGCCGCTTCGAGCCCCCGGACCCCGAGGTCCCCCACTTCCTGGTGGAGGCCACCAACGACCCGCTGATCCCCGCGGACCTGCGGGCCGCCCTCGCCGCCACCTACCCCCGGGCCCGCCGGTTCGTCTTCGAGGGCGGCGGCCACTTCCCCTACCTGAACCGCCCCGAGGCCTACAACGCGATGCTCAACGACTTCCTCGCCTCCTCGGGGATCGCCTCGAGCCCGCCCTCGAGCAGGTAGACCTCGTACCCGTCGGCCTCGAGGTAGAGCCCGGCCAGGCTCGACTTCTGCCCCATCCGGCAGACGACGAGGAGCGGCCGGTCCCGGGGCAGCTCGTAGGCCTTCCGGGCGATCGCCTCGAGGGGCAGGTTCACCGCCCCCGGCAGGCTACCCTTCCGGAACTCTCCTGGGTCCCGTACGTCCACCACGAGGAAGCGGGGGAGCGCCTCCTCGACCTCGGGCCAGGCCAGCCGCCTCATACCCCTGATTTTCCCGGGCTCAATCCGGGGGCGCAAGGGTTTACTGGTCAAGACCACAAGAAGACCGGTAGGCTAAGGATGGGCAGGTCTTTTAGGAGGTGCGAGGCCGTGCTACTTGTCGTTGGTGAAGCCCTCGTCGAGCTGACCACGGAACACGAGGGCCCCTTTTCCGAGGACGCGCGCTTTACCCCCCGACCCGGGGGGGCTGCCTACAAGGAGGCCCGGGCCGCCGCCGAAGCCGGCGCCCGGGTTCGGTTTTTGGCCCGGGTCGGCCGCGACGCCGCCGGCACCTGGATCAAGCGGAGCCTGGGCGAGGTCGAGCTCGAGGCCCCCCTGCAGGAGGACCCCGCACACCCCACCAGCCTGGTCC